>USJN01000072.1 GCA_900554945.1 uncultured Coriobacteriaceae bacterium
TAGGTGATATCGGTCATGCCATCCAAAGCATTGCCGAAGGGGCGGGCTTCGGCGTTGTACGCGATTACGGAGGCCATGGCATTGGTCGCGATATGCATGAGAGCCCGCATATTCCCAACCATGGGTTTCGTCACTGGGGGCTCACGTTGCGTGTAGGCATGGTCCTTGCTATCGAGCCGATGATTAACGTGGGGACGCATAAATTCGTTACCATGCCTGATGGATGGCTTGTCTGTACCAAGGACGGTAAACCATCGGCTCATTTCGAGAAGACCGTGGCAATTACCGAGGACGGCCCCGTCGTTTTGACGACCGAACCCGATTTTAAGCGGCCAGTCTCGAAAGAGAGCGAATAGCTACTTCAGCTGCTTGCCTTTCGTATCCCAATAGAACTTCTTGAACTTGCGTATTTGATTCATGAACATGATCTTCGCCCAGAGGTTGTGGGAGAAGGTATCGGGCGTATAGTGCAGCGGATAGGACTCCTTGTTCGAGCGCAGGCGCCCGAGCGCTTCGGCGAGACGCGACTTGTTCTCCATCGAGCGCTTCAGCACATATGCGGGTACGCAGCAGTAGACGAACGGTTCGTAGGCCTCATGGTAGGGAATGTCCTCGCCGAGAACGAACTGCCGAACCATGAGCTCGACGAAGTTCTGTCCGCCAAGGCTCATATAATAGGTGTTGCGACCGCAGCGCGTGTTTACCTCGAAGAAGCGGAACGATCCGTCGCGCTCGTCGAGCTTGATGTCGAAGTTGGCCATGCCGCAGTATCCGACGCGCTTCACGAATCGCTTTGCGCACTCAACAATGGCGTCCTCTCTTTCGCCGAGGATGCACAGCGGGTTGCCGATAGCCGTGGGGTCGTGGTCCTGCAGGCACACGACACCGCCCGACACGCAACGAACCTCGCCTTCCGCATTCGAAAAGGTTGTCAGTGTGCGAATCGCATCATCGCCGCCGGGGATGAAGTCTTGGAGCACCATGAGGTTGTTGTAGCTCGATTCGCGCAGGGACTTCCAAACCTCGGCCATCTCGGCAGCGTCTTCAATCTCGTAAATCTTGCGCCATCCGCGCACCGTCGGCTCGGCGTCCTGGAACTGCGCCGAGTTCGACGGCTTCGCGATTAGCGGGAACGGGAGCTCGTCAAGCGGAAGCTCGTCGGGGCCGGCATCGCTGCAGTCGAAGTACCAGGTCTTGGGGTAGGGGATGTCAAGCTCCTCACACAGCTCGTAGAAGCGGCGCTTCTGCGTGATGTCGTCAAGCAGATTGAAGTCGATGTAGGGGACGACGATGCCCGCCTCCTCAAGACGGGGCTTCGCCTCGGAGAGCATGCGCGCATGACAGTCGTCGCAACCGAACACCATTGGGACGAAATCGGGGTTCTCGCGGGCGAACTCGGCGGCGAGGCCCTCGAGCGTCGCATAGAGCACTTCCGCGTCGTGCACGTCGGGGATGAGGCGGTAATCGGTGAAGCGGCTCGTCGAGAGCATCTTGATGTCGGCGGCGGCAAGCACGATGGTTTGCCCGATGCCGAACGCCCGATTGAGCTCGCGCACGTAGCTGTAAGCGAGGATATCGCCTCCCACGACGATGGGCTTGAGCAGCTTCCCGACTTCTTCTTTGCGTGCGATACGAGGCTTCAAGTTGGTCATGACGTTCCTTTTCATAGTGAGCATGCGCTAACGGCGGCGCAGCTTGCGAAAAACCTTCCCGGCGATGTTGGTGATAAACGACGCTTCGGGGATGTGCAGCTTATGGGCAAGGCCAAAGGTCACGATAAGGCTTACAAGCCCACCAGCGACGATGTAGCCGAATGCTTGGATAAGGGACCCGGAAAGCGGGCCTACGAAGGTTTCGAGTGCAGTTAAGGTCCCAAAGCCGCAGAGCGCGCCGATGCCCCCGAGCAGAAGGCCGGCGAATGAGGCGCCGAAGATTTTCCGAACACCCACATGCCCGAGGTGCGCCCTCAGGTAGATGAACATTGCCACGTCTCCCACCACGTAAAACGCAATCGAGGCGAGCGCTATGGACTCGATGGTCGCGGGGTTTGGATCCCCGTTGTAGGTCGTCCATGCCCAAAATGCCGTAAGCGCGACCTGCACGATGCCCGCGAGGAAGTTCAGCGCCGCGTAAACGCCCATTTTGCGCAGGCTCGAGAATACTTTCTGCAGATAGGAGCTGACACCGTAGAACGGCAGCGCAAAGGCGAGCACCACAAGGTAGCTCGAGATGGACTGAATGTTCTCCATCGTGAAGGCGCCAACATGGTAGAGCGTGACGAGTGGGACGGAGAACACGGCGAGATAGAGCGCGAAGGGTACGAGCAGGAACATAATCTGCGCCGTGCCGTTCGTGATGGCCGATACGACGCCCTTCATGTCGCCTTCCGCCTTCATTTCCGAAAGCTCGGTGAACATGGCGGTCGTGATGGGGATGGCCAGGAAGGAGTAGGGCAGCGTGTACCACAAACGGGAGTATGCGAGGATCGAGGGGCCGTCGACGGCAAAACAATAGGAGGCCGCGTTCATAACCGATACGGTCGCGAACGAGATGATCATCACGAGAAACGTCGGCCCGCCGATGGCGAGGGTGTCGCGAAGTGCGGGGTCGTGAAGGTCGACGTGGGGGCGCAGGCGGATGCCGTTTCGCTTGAGCGCGGGGAGCTGAATCGCCATCTGCACGAAGACGCCGAGCGGATTGCCGATGGCGATGACGTAGAGCGCGGCGTCGGGGTTTACGGGCGCGATCGCGGCGTACATGAGGAAGGTCGCGATGACGATGACGTTGTTCGCCACCGGGGCGATCGAGGACCACAGGTAGTCGCGGTTTGCGTTCAAAAGACCCGACACGATCGACGAAGCTCCGTAGAACATGAGCTGAATGGCGAAGTACTGGAAGAAAAACGTCGCAAGCGCACTCGATGATTGGTCGGAGTAGAATGTCTGCGTGTAGATGACCTGGGCGGGGAAGACCATGCAGAGGACAGACAGCACGCCGAGGAAGATGGTTACGAGCGTGAGCAGGTTCGACGCGTAGGCGTTGCCCGCCCTGGTGCCCGATTTCTTCTTGACCGAAATATAGACTGGGAGAAATGCCGTGACGAGCATGCCGCCCATGACGAGCTCATAGAGCATGTTCGGCAGATTGTTCGCAACCTGATAGGAGCTCGAGAGGAACGACGAGCCGAGCGCGAAGGCCATCGCCCATGTTCTCAAGAACCCGGTGATGCGTGAGAAGAGCACGCAGACGCTCATGAGCGCCGCCGACGCGCCGACGGAAGAGGCCTTGCTTTCGGGCTCTTCGTCGACGATGGTGACATCGGGTGCAGGCGCGGGGGTCCGGACGTCGTTGCCCGCTTTGACGCGCGTTTGGACAGGCGCGTTCGTGCGGGCGTCCGACGATGCGGCAAGCGTCTTGTCGACGCCAGCGTGTTTGCTCACGATGGGAATCGCCGAGGTTTCGCCTGGGGCCGCACTGCGCATGAGGGCCTGTCGCTCGCGACGTGCGTCGAGTTCTGCCGCCTTATCGGTGCCGGCGTGCTTGCCTATGACGGGGATGCGGCCGGTTTCACCTGCTTCCCAGGTGCGAGGCTGTACGGATGGCGTCTCGTTTGCACGGTGGGCGCCGTTTTGCTCAGGGGCGCGCCTATGTTGAGCTCGTGCGAGCTTGTCTGACATGCAAACGACCAATTCTCTTCGGATATAATCATCTCATCTTAGCAAACACAACGGAAGCGCTTTCATGAACCTGCTCATCGTACGCAATAACTCCAACTCGCAAGCGATAGATGCGTCGCTTCTTTTAGCCACTTACCTGGGAACACAGGGAATCGGCTACGCGATATTCGATTCGTCCGACCTTGAGGGCCTCGATCCCAATCCTCTCGTTTCGCAGCAGCTTGCCCGCGGCGTCGATCTGGCGGTCGTCCTCGGCGGGGACGGAACGATCCTGCGCACGGCGCGCGCCATCGGCACCTCGGGTGTCCCGATTTTGGGCATCAACTTCGGAAGACTGGGCTTTCTCGCGAACGAGAGCGACGACGGCGTGGTCGCCATCGTGGCGGCGGCGCTTGCGGGAGAGACGGTAAGCGAGCGGCGCAGCAATCTGCGCGTCGACATCGTCTGCGAAGGGGAGGTCGACCCGTGGGCGTCAAGCGATGCGGACGGGCCGTTTGGCATATCGCCTCACGAGAGGGTTTCTGCCTGGTTCGACGAAGAGGAAGATGCGGGTGTGGGTCTCTCGGCTGAGGACGCCCCAGGCCATACCTTCTTCGCGCTGAACGAGGCGGCGGTGACGCGCGGTGCGAACGGGCGCATCATCGATTTCTCGCTTTCCATCTCCGATGTTCCTATCGCGGACATGCGCGGCGACGGGCTTGTGGTTGCTACGGCGACGGGCTCGACCGCCTATGCGCTCTCTGTCGGCGGGCCGCTTGTGGCACCCGGCTTCAACGGGCTGATTGCCGTGCCGATAGCCCCGCACTCGCTTCGCGCCCGTGCGATGCTCACCTCGGAGAACGATGTGGTGGAAATGGATTTGTCGCAGAATGCGGCGGGGCGGGAGGCGACGCTGTTCATCGACGGCGACATGGCAAAGCTCCCGTCGCCCATCAAGCACATGTACGTGCGCCGCGGCGCCGAGCCGACGACGCTTTTGCGCTACAAGGGCGAGAATTTCTACGAATACGCGTCCTCGGCGTTCTTCTAGAGGCGGCGTCGCTGGTCGAGAGGGCGGAAACGAAGCTCCGAGTGCCGAGGGCCATCTCTTGCAGAAAGGGCGGTGCCTGCTTAGGAATAGGCACCGCCCTCGAATGGTTTTACTGCTCGAGCACCCCGTGGCGCTCGTAGCGGGCAACCTGCTCGGGTTTGTTATTCGCGCCCACGAGCACGACGCGCGGCGGGTTTGCGTCCGCCTCCTGCTCGGTCATCATCGCGTAGCACATGATGATGATCTTGTCGCCGACCGAGACGCAGCGTGCGGCAGCGCCGTTCAGACAGATGGTGCCGCTGTCGCGCTCACCTGCGATGACGTAGGTCTCGAAGCGCGCGCCGTTGTTCACGTCGACGATCGCCACCTTCTCGTACTCGCGGATGCCGGCCGCCTTCATGAGCGCCTCGTCAACGGTGATCGAGCCGACGTAGTTGAGCTCGGCCTGCGTGACCGTCGCGCGGTGGATCTTTCCCTTCAACATATGCAAGAGCATGGGTCTTCTCCTTTTCGCGCGCTACATCTCGAAGATGAAGTTATCGATCAGGCGCGTCTTGCCGATGTAGACCGCCATCGCCACGAGGACCGAGGAGTCGGCAACATCGACGGGTTTGATGCCGTCCCACGACACCATCTCGACGTAGTCGATGCGTGCGAGCGGCTCTGCCTCGATGATTGCACGCATAGCGCCTAGAATCGTCTTCGCGTCGCGCTCGCCTTCTTCCATAAGACGATGCCCCTCGCGCACCGCGCGGGAGAGCACGAGCGCCGCTTCACGCTCGGCGGGAGAGAGGTAGGTGTTGCGCGAGCTTTTCGCGAGGCCGCCTTCTTCGCGGACGATGGGGCACCCGATGACCTCGACGTTCATGTTCAGGTCGCGAACCATTCTCCGAACGACAGCGAGCTGCTGCGCGTCCTTTTGGCCGAAGTACGCGCGGTCGGCCTGCGAGATGTTCATGAGCTTGGAGACCACGGTGCACACTCCGCGGAAATGCGTGGGGCGCGTCTTGCCGCAGAGTTCGGAGGTGATTTCCTCTACGTTCACAAACGTGCACGCATCGGGGGCATAGAGCTCGGAGGGCTCGGGATGGAAGACCAGGTCGGCGCCGGCGTTCTCGATGAGCACGGTGTCGGCGGCGAAGTCGCGCGGGTAGGTGGCCAGATCCTCGTTCGGCGCGAACTGAATGGGGTTCAAAAACACGCTCACCATCACGCGGTCGCATTCGGCGACGGCGTGCTTGATAAGGCTCTCGTGACCCTCGTGGAGATACCCCATCGTGGGGACGAGGCCTACGGTCAGCCCCTCGGCCTTCCATTGGCGCACGGTCTGCTTCGCCTGCTCGACGGTTGTTGCAATATTCATAGGAGAGTTGTCTTTCTTGCTCAATTAGTACAGTTTCTTGATGACGTCGTCACCTGAGTGGAAGGTCTCGCTGTCGGCGGGGAAGGTGCCGGCACCGACTGCCTCGATGTAGTCGGAGAAGCCCTTGCGCATCACGTCGCCCACCTCGGCGAAGCGCCGCGCAAACTTGGGGGAGAAGCCGCTCGTCATGCCGAGCATGTCCTGGTAGACGAGAATCTGCCCATCGCATGCCGCGCCGGCTCCGATGCCGATGGTGGGAATCGAGACGCGGCTGGTGACGAGCTCGGCCAAGGCAGCGGGCACGCACTCGAGCACGATGGCGAAGGCGCCGGCCTCTTCAAGCGCACAGGCGTTGTCGAGGAGCGCTCGGGCGGATTCCTCGGTCTTGCCCTGCACCTTGAAGCCGCCGAAGGCGTTCACCGACTGCGGCGTCAGGCCCAGATGTCCCATCACGGGGATGCCTGCGGCCACGATGGCGCGCACTTGCGGACAGACTTCGCGCCCGCCCTCGAGCTTCACGGCGTTCGCGCGGCCTTCCTTCAAAAGGCGGCCGGCGTTGCGCACCGCGTCTTCCGCGCTCACCTCGTAGGAGAGGAAGGGCATGTCGCATACGATGAGTGCATGCGAGGCTCCGCGCGCGACCGCGCGGCTGTGGTGGATCATATCTTCCATGGTAACTGAGAGGGTATCTTCGTACCCTAAGATGACGTTCCCTAAGGAATCGCCGATGAGGATGCCGTCAACGCCCGCTTCGTCTTGAAGCTTCGCGGTCGAATAGTCGTAGGCGGTCAGCATTGCCAACTTTCTGCCCTCGGCTTTCGCGCGCTGGAACGTGGCGACGGTCTGCTTGGAAACAGGCATAGCCGTCCCTTTCATTTGTATGCTTCGAGGCTGGATGCCTGGCCGTGTGCCGGGTCACCCGCACTCCTTGTGCAGCTGGACAGTATAGGCCGTGCGGCTGGCAAGGGAAAGGGAAAAAGAGAAATCGCCCGCAAAACACGTGATTTTGCGGGCGATTCTCGTTATTCGTGGGACGCGAGCGCATTCCGAGGAAGCCTTGCGCCGGTC
>USJN01000073.1 GCA_900554945.1 uncultured Coriobacteriaceae bacterium
GGTCTACGCAGGATATCGTCGCGCGTCGCGCCGTTGCGATCGCCGCTGCCAATAACGCCGATCTGCTGTTCGGCCACGTTGTCGACTCTGTCCCGTTCGAGGCAAACGGTGCCGACTTCGACGCTCTGTGCGAGTCGCGCAAGGAGCAGCTCGAGGCTGATCTCGCCGATATCTTGGAGGAGGCGAGGAAGAGCCCCGACATCAAATCGGTCGATCTGCAGGTTCGCGCTGGCCGCATCACCGACACGCTGACCGAGCAGCTCATCGAGCCCTTCAAGCCCGACCTTGTCATCTGCGGCGAGCGCGGCCTGTCCAATATGCAGTACGCCTTTGTCGGCAGCGTCTCGAAGTATCTCATTCGCACTGTCCGCTGCGACGTCCACGTCGTCAAGGCGTAGTTAGAAAGGCCCTCCATGCTCAACCCACGCGCAACCGAACTCGGCTCCGCCCCCAACAAGATTCGCGAGCTGTTCGCCTACGGGCTCAAGCGCAAGGCCGAAATCGGTGAGGAGAACGTGTTTGACTTCTCCATCGGCAACCCGAGCGTTCCGGCACCTGATGCTGTGGCCGAGTCCATCGCCGAGCTCATCAAGGAGCCGCCTTGCGCGCTCCATGGCTACACGCCATCCCCTGGCGCTGCCGGTCCGCGTCAGGCCGTTGCCGACAATATCAGCCGTCGCTTCGGCATCGATGCCACGGCCGACCAGGTCTATCTTACCGCTGGCGCCGCCGCTGGCCTCGCCATCAGCATCTATGCGATTACCAACCCTGGGGACGAGATTATGGTGATTTCTCCCTACTTCCCTGAGTATGCCGTGTGGGCCGAGACCGCCGGCTGCACGACGATTGAGGTGCCGGCGCACGAGCCCGACTTCCAGATGGACATCGATGCTATCGACGCTGCCTTCACGCCGAAGACCGCGGGCATTATCATCAACTCGCCGAACAACCCGGTGGGCGCTGTCTACACGCGCGAGAACCTTGAGGCGCTCGCTGCGCTGCTCTCCCGCAAGGAAGAGGAGTACGGGCATCCGATTTACCTGATCAGCGACGAGCCGTATCGCGAGATTACCTACGGCGCCGAGGTTCCCTACGTGCCCACGATTTACAAGCGCACCATCGTCTGCTACTCGTATTCCAAGTCGCTGTCGCTCCCGGGCGAGCGCATCGGCTACATCTACGTGTCCAACCTCATGGACAACGCGAAGGAAGTCTACACGGCGGTGAGTGGCGCGGGCCGCGCGCTTGGCTTTATCTGCACGGCCGTGCTGTTCCAGCGTGTGATGGAGAAATGCGTGAACGAGCCCTCCGACGTCGAGGCATATCGCGCAAACCGCGCGTTGCTTACGAAGGGCCTCTCCGAGCTGGGCTATGAGTTCGTCGAGCCCGATGGGGCATTCTATCTGTGGGTACGTGCGCTTGAGCCCGATGACGAGGCGTTTTGCGAGAAAGCGAAGGCTCACGAGCTTCTGCTCGTGCCCGCCACGTGTTTCAAGTCTCACGGCTGGGTGCGCATCAGCTACTGCGTGTCCGCCGACGTCATCAAGCGCTCCATGCCTGCTTTCAAGGCGCTTATGGAGGAATATAAGTAGCTCGTCAAGGTTTTCGATCAAGGGCGGTTCGCGGCGTGCCTGTTCACAATCGCGAGCCGCCCTTCTTGTTGCCCGGTCGCTCGCTTCGGCGCTCTTTGGATGCCGCCTTCAGATTGCTCGCTGAACGTCGATTCGGGCGTGGTGTCGCAATGTGCCCAAATCGCGGCATCAGCCTGAGACACCAGGTGACAGCAATGGGCGCACTCCAGGCACCGACAGGGACACAATCCTGGATTGGGCACCGCGACGCATCCAGACTCGGACCTCTGGGTTTGAAACCCTAGGACGTGTACTTCTCCATGTAGTCGAGGATTTCCTGGCGCGAGTGCAGGCCGGTTTTCGCGTAGATGCGCTTGATGTGGGCATGTGCCGTCCCCGGGCTGATGGACAGCTCCTCAGCCACGCGCTTTTGCGTCCAGCCGAGCGCATAAAGCGACAGCACCTCGATTTCTCGCTCGGAAAGCAGGAACTGTTTGCCGACCTCTTCGGCGTTGTGGCGCATAGTGGCCTGCCGCACATCGGCCAGGCTTTCGTGATGCTCGTCGAGGCCCATGTTTTTTACGACGGGGCTTGCTTGCGCAGCCTCTTGCTGATGGGCCATCTCTTCTTCGGGTATGGCCTCGAATTTGCGCACGTTCAGGAAGTTAATGAATGCGACCTGGGTCGAAATCACGATCATCGTGAACACGGCGGCGAGCATCAGAAGGTCGTTTTGCGACACTGCCGTCACATTGATGAGCGTGATGCGGGCGACTCCTCGGCATCCGAGCCAAACAATCCATCCGGCGATGGCGTAATAGTAGGGGCAACGCCAGCCGTAGCTCATGAACGCGAGGATGATATACCACGAGAATCCGACGAGCAGCGCATTGAGGTTGGTCGTGAAGATGGCCCCGATATCGAGCGTATCGGGCCAGGCGGAATAGCATAAAAGCGCGATGCAGGCGAGCGCTTCCATAAGGACGAAAATGCCGACGGTCATGATGCGATGGTGGTGTTTACAGGTGAGCACGATAATCGCAGCGCAAAGAGCAAGGATAAGCACGAGATCGGCGAATCGAGTTGTCGCCTGAAACGCGATCGACGATCCGTCGGGGTAGCCGCGCAGAAAACCATCGGCGCACGCAAGCACGCCGATGCTCACGGAAATGGTGGTGAGGAAGACCTTCGATGTCATGGTGTTCTTTGTGAAATTAAAGAAGTCGCCCTTGTTGGAAAGCTTCTTGATGTCGCAGGCGAGGGGGTTCTTCCGGGCGAGAATCATGCAGGGGAACTGCAGCAGCACAAGTAGCACAGCGTAGAAGCAGGAGACGCCCCTCGACATGAAGATCGAGGCGAAGATGAGCAGCTCGCTTACAAACAGCGCCCCGAATGCGTAGATGACTGCAGTTGTCGCGGTGCAATCGCGTGCGCGGCGCAGCCAGTACGACATGCAGGCGAGCCCGCCTAATGTGCAAAGCGTGCTCGCGAGAAAGTGGTTTGTACCCGCATTCGCCTCAGCAGGCCCGATTTCCAGCAGACCTGTCATGGCAAGGGAAAACGCCTCGAGAAGAATCGAAGCGAAGGCGATGCTCCTCACGATGCGATGCGAGAGACGGCACTTTGTGACAGCGATGAGAAGCCACAGCACCGCTAAGATCGCGAGCGCGACGAGCATGACGCCGTCGGAAAAGACGCCCTCGTCGCTGTGACGATAGCTGCCATAGCTGCCGATGATAAGACCCGCACGGCAAAGGGCAAGACCCAGAATCGACCAAGCGAGCGGTTTGTGCCGGACAATTACGGTACCGATGCCCTCCGATTTTTCGGTTGGGGAGACTGTGGATTTTTCGGAAGGGGTCTTTTGGTTTGGGGCGCACAAAGGGGAAGGCGACGATTGGTTCGTCTTTCCGACCATGTTATCCCCTGCTTCCGTGGCAGCCTGTGAACAGGCATTATCGTTTTTTATCCCCAAAGAGGGTATATCCTCTTATCAAAAACAGCCACCATGATAGCATCAATTTGTTTCGATTCGGAGTCTTGACATGATTATCTGCAAATCAAGGTTCTCAGTTGAGTGAGAGGGGAAGCTATGGGGGACGGACGAGACATTTATCGTGAGCCAGCTGAGCGTGCGCTTATTCGCACCGCCGACGTGTATCAAACGAATCTCGACGAAGGCGTTGCGGGGTATTCCGACACGCTGCTGTCGATCGTTGCCAATTTCACCAACTCCGGTAAACCAGAGGGCTTTAACGCGGAATCCATGGTGGGCAAATCGAAGCGTGGCGAAGTGGCGCTGCGCCTGTTCGCCGTTGTCGGCGAGCCCGAAGACGGTGGTGAGCCTCGCTTCCTGCGCGCTGGGTTCAAAACGCGCGGATGTCTCGCCATGACCGCCTGCGCAAGCGTCATCTGCACGATGATCGAGGGCAAGACGTTCTCGGAGGCGCTTGCAATCACGTCCGACGACGTGAAGACGGCCGTTGACGGCGTGCCCTACGACAAGGCGCATACCGCAGTGTTCGCGGTCGAGGGCGTGCGCGGTCTGATTGGCGACTGGTATTACCGCGGCGGCATAACGCTCGCCGAACTTAACGAGAAGTTGCCGTGCGATACGAGCTCGGTCGCGTGCCTTCTGTGCGAGCACTGCTCGTTGCGTGACACGCGCCTCGACATGATGGTCGACGAAGCGCGTGCGAAGGCGGCGGATGCGTAATGGCTGTTGAGGATACGCAGGCTGCGGCGGCAGTGCCTGAGGAAGAGCTCTCACAGGAAAAATTGACGGGGGCCTCCTGCGGAAAGGGCTCCGATGCGGTCTCCGGTTGCCCTGACTCGATTCCTTGCGGGGAAGGTGCGGATACCGAGGCTGGCAAGACTCCTGGGTCCGGTGCGAACGAAGCCGCCGCTTCTTCCTGCGTTGCGGGCGCGGCGGGCACTGCCGGCGGTGTTTCGGTTGGCGCACCCGACGCGTCGGGCGAAGGTGAGGCGGCGGGCGAAGGCGGAGACGCCGCCGAAGCGCGACAAGCTGAGCCTACGCCCGAAGAGCGTGAGCTCGCGGAGAACAATGCGCTCGCCGACGTGTTCGACGATGTTCGACGTCAATCCTCCGATAGCCAGCTCGTTGTCCCGAGCAGGTGGGTTGAACTGGGGTTGGTGCCCGGGCATATGACCTCTGACGAGTTCGAGATGCTTGTCTACGAGTATCTCGAGGACTATCGTCGCGACCATAAAGACGAGATCGCAGCGGAAAAGGCGGAGCGTGCGCGTAAGGCGAGCTCCATCCGGTCGGCTACGCGCGCCGTGGGCGTTCCCCCAAAGATTCCCAATCGTCGGCTGAAGCAGATCGAGGAAGATGAGAAGGCGGCCGCGGAGAAGGCTGCGCGCGAAGCGTCCGAGGCGGGCACGGCTACTTCGGCGTCTGGAGCCGACGAGACGACGGCTTCCGCAGGCGAATCCGCTGCCCCCGATGCCGCGATCACGCTTGGCGGTGCTGTTGACGCTACGGCTCCTTCTGGGGCCCTCGCGTCGTCCGAGGTTGCGGCCGAGTCCGACTCCTCCGTGCGAGCTGAGGCCATGGATGTCTTTGCACCCCATGTGAGCGAGACGGCATCTGCCGCACCTGAGGTCCCCGCTGACCCTTCGGCGGACAGCTCCGCAGCCGACGACGGCCCCTTCGCAGGCCTCAAGCTTCCCGAAGGCTACAAGCTCGTGGAACTTGAGGGGGAATATGTGCTGGTGCCCGACGAGGACGCCGCGCCGGTGAAGAAGGAAATCCACTGCGAGCACATCGTCACGCTGGTGGGGCAGCACAGCTACTACCTGTACGACTCCGACCTTATGACGAAGAGCTACGCGCATTGGGCTTTTCTGGCAGCCGAGGACAACCCCTTGGCCACGTTCGTCGACTGCGTGCGCGAGGACGGACGCGTCTATCCTCGTCCCTTTGCGGCAGAAGACCTATCCAATCCCCCCTTCCGCATGAGCGCAAGCAAGGTCGAGGACACGTGGACCGAGCTCCAGAAATCGGGCGCATACCCCGACATCGAGCGCTGCGAAGCCTCCAACGGCGACGTCTACTTCTTCTCGACGCTTTATATGGATCGCACGCTTGCCGAGTCCCTCGCGGAATACCGGTCGGTGGAGCGCCTCTCGAACGTGTAGCAACCGCATGGCAGCCGGTGGGCGCTAAGCTCCTTCGCGCCCACCTCGCTGCCTGCGTTTTCTCGGTGCTGCCCGCATCTTGCCCCAAGACAACAAGAAAAGCCCCATCTGGGGCTCTTCTTGCGGGTAGGGCTACCCTCTACGTCGGATGCGACTTATTCAGGGAGGTTTGCGGCGGCTCGGGGCTTCGCGCCATGCGAACCGCCACTTTCGTTGCATCGCTTAC
Organism: uncultured Coriobacteriaceae bacterium; assembly: GCA_900554945.1. GTDB lineage: Bacteria > Actinomycetota > Coriobacteriia > Coriobacteriales > Eggerthellaceae > Ellagibacter. The sequence goes on from USJN01000073.1 coordinate 5,959, forward strand.
GGAAGAAGGTTCAGGTTCTTGAGGTCTTCCTCGACGTCGCTCATCCCGTAGTACTCGAGGCAGTCGGCCGTCGGGCAACCGAGTTCGCTGTCCCAACCGAACTTCTCGTAGAGCATCGTGAGGCCCTTCTGGAAGTCTGCCTTCTCCATCTTGTCGGTGCCTTCGGTGAAGGGCTGCTTGTCCGGGTCCTTCGTGAACGGCCACTCGGTCATGACGTCGTGGATGTTGCGGAAGTCGTTGCAACCCATGTTGCCGTTCTTGTCCTTCATGCCGCGAGCGGTGTTCGCGCGCTGTAGCGTGATGATCTTCGCGGCAGCCTTGTACAGGTCGTCGGTCGTGACGTCCTTGCCAGTGGCTGCCTTGTAGAACTTCGCCTCGAGGTCGAGGTCGCCACGGTAGTTGCGGCTCTTCGACGGGCTCTGAGCCATCGGCCACACCCAGTTGCACAGCGTGAGCGAGTCATGCAGCACGTCGGTGACGATGGACCACCAGCAGAAGTTGATCTTGTGGTCGTTGATGGGCGTGTAATTCTTCGCCTGGTCAAGCGCATCCTCGCCGCCCCACAGCTCGGCTGCGATTTCCTGCTTGAGCTCATGCGGAAGGCCGCACTGCAGCATGTTCTGGTGCGAGTGGATCATCGGGTCGCGGTTGAAGATCATGTTCAGCAGGCCGCCGACCTGGCCGTAAGACTCGATGGCGTGGTGAACCGGCCAGCCGCGGTAGTTGATGAGGCAGCTTGCCGTGGTGTCGAACCACTCCATGTCGTTCCAGCGCTTGCACCACACAATCGGGCCATGGCCGAGGTAGGACATCTCGTTGTCGTTCTTGGCGATGTGCGTGAGCAGCTCGACCATGATGGTCGGATCGTTGTTCTCGAACTTCTTCCAGTCGAACATGTTGTACTCATCGGCAGGCAGGTTCTTCTCGAAGATGCCTGCAGACACGCAGTGCGCGATGTCGCGGTAGATCTGCGCGTAGTTGCACCACATGCCCAAATCGTCCATCGTGCCGCCGACAACCTGGTCCCAAATGAGGCCGTCTTCGGTAGATGCCTTGACGGAAGTGTGCTCGCCCAGAATCTTCACCATGTAGACGGAGAACGGGAAGTTCGGCACGCAGGTGTTGCCCGTGATCTCGTAGCCGCCGTTGGCC
>USJN01000074.1 GCA_900554945.1 uncultured Coriobacteriaceae bacterium
AGCGGCCTCGGGGGCACGCGTGCGGTCCTTCCACAAGATGGATGCGAAGCCCTCGGGCGACAGCACGGAGTACACCGCGTGCTCCTGCATGGCGACGCGGTTCGCGACGGCGAGCGCGAGCGCACCGCCCGAGCCGCCCTCGCCCAGAAGCACGCTCACGATAGGAACCTTCATGCCCGCCATGGCGAGCAGGTTGTCCGCGATGGCGTTACCCTGCCCGCGCTCTTCTGCCTCCATGCCGCAGAATGCGCCCTGCGTGTCGACGAAGCACACGATGGGGCGCCCGAACTTCTCGGCCTCGCGCATGAGGCGCAGGCTCTTGCGGTACCCCTCCGGCTGCGGGCAACCGAAATTGCGCTTGATGCGGTCCTTCAGGTCGCAGCCCTTTTCCTCGGCGATCACCGTGACCGCTTGGTTGCCGATCCAGCCGACGCCCGCGACGATCGCGCCGTCGTCGCCGAACCCGCGATCGCCGTGGAGCTCGATGAACCCGTCGACAATACGATCGATGTAGTAGCGCGACGTGGGCCTGTGCACATTGCGCGCGAGCTGCACACTTTCCCATGCGCTCGAGGTTTGCGCGCCCGAAGCGGCCTGCGCATCGGCAGCGGGCTCGGCGGCAGGCGCTCCCGCGGTGGGCGCGCACGTGGCGATCTTCTCGTCCGAGATGTTGCCCGCATGCGCGTCGGCGGCGGCGCGGCGGCGGTCGGCCTCGCGCTCGAGCTGCTTCGTCTTGCCCCCGAACCAGCCGAAGACGGTCTCGGCGAGCGACAGGGAAAGCGAGTCGTCTTCCCCATTGTCACGCAGCAGCCCCTCGTCGACGGGGAGCAAGCCGTACGTCACCTTGTTGTAGGTGTCGGTGCCGTGCTCGAGGTTCGACTTCACCGAATCGTACGTGACGATCATGCGCTCCTCGCCCGCGACCGGCTCGCCCTGCACGCGCGTCGCGTAATGGAGCGCGAGCAGCTGCGCGAGCGTCGCGCGCAAATCGGAGCGCGATACGACGGCGTCGATGAGCCCGTGCGAGAGCGCGAACTCGGCGGTTTGGAAGCCCTTGGGGAGCTCTTGCTTGATGGTGTCGCGAATCACGCGCTGGCCCGCGAAGCCGATGAGCGCATGGGGCTCCGCGAGGATGATGTCGCCCTGCATGGCGAACGACGCAGTGACGCCGCCCGTCGTCGGGTCGGTGATGACCGAGATGTAGGGCAGACCGCGCTCAGCCAGGCGGGAAAGCGCGCAGGACACCTTCGCCATCTGCATGAGCGACGCCAAGCCCTCCTGCATGCGCGCGCCGCCCGAAGCGGTGAACGCCACGACCGGCAGCCCCTCGTCGGCCGCGCGGCGCACGAGGCGCGCCATCTTCTCGCCGACGGCCGTGCCCATCGACCCCATGAGAAAGGTGGACTCCATAACCGCGAACGCCGTGCGGATGCCGGCAATACGGCCTGCGCCGGTGCGGATGCCCTCGTCAAGTCCCGTTTTCTCACGCAGCGCCGCCAGCTTCTCGGTGTAACCCGGGAACTCAAGCGGGTCGGGCTCAGGCATATGGGCGTCCCATTCCTCGAAGCTGCCGGAGTCGAGCAGATCGGCGATGCGCTCGTCGGAGGTCATGCGGAAATAGCCGCCGCACGTCGGGCACACGTAGTGCGAGGCGGCGAGACTTTCCTCGGCGAATTTCAGCCCGCAATGGGGACACGCACGCCACTTGTCGACCGCGGGCGCCGCCTTCTCCGTGGTGCACAGCACCCAGCCGAGCGCCGGGGTGTCGTTCTTCAGCGGGCGGAAGACGTTCACGCCGCGCGAGATAGCACGCGAAAGGAAGCCGTCGACCTCGCCGAGCGGCTGCGACTCATCGCACAGGAGCACCGTGCCCGCGCCGCATTCCTTGGCCGCATCGAGCACGGCATGGGCGTTGCAGAACAGGGCGTCGGAGTACTTCTCGCCCAGGCACACCGTACCCGCCGCCTGGCGCAGATAAGGCTCGAAGCGCTTGTCGGTGGTATAAGGCAGCCACACCGAGAAGCCAGCGTCGGTGGCAGCCTGCACATATTGCCTGGCCATGCGGCCGCGCGACATGAGCAGCACGCGAGGGCGGGCATCTTTGGCGTCGTTGCCGTCAACCGGGGAGTACGCGCTTGCATCGCCCGAGGGAACGACGTTGTATCCCGACGAATCGGCCGCGTCGACGGCGTTCGGGGCGAGCGCGCCCTCGGCCGCCGCCTCCTCGGCGATCCGCGAGAGGCGATACGCCACGCCCGCCTCAGGCGCCGGCGTCTGACCCTGCTCAGACGCCGAGGCTGCGGGAGCGAATGCCCCGTCCGCGTTAAACGTCACATACCCTTGCTTTGCAATCTTCATGCCAACCCTCTTTGACTACCTGTTTTCCCTGGAAATCGAGCTATTCCTCGGAATGTGCGAGCACGTATTTCTGCGTCGCCGTGGCGCATACCTTATCCCCGACGCGCGCTTCGACGTCGGCCACGACCATGCGGCTCGAAGACTTCACGATCGTCGCCGAGAGCGTGAGCACGTCACCAGGCAGCACCTGGTTGCGGAATTTCGCCTTGTCGATGCCCGCGAAGAAGCCGAGCATGCCCTCGTCCGCACGGTCGACGAGCGCGCAAAACGATGCCGCCTGCGCAAGCGCCTCCATGATGATGACGCCCGGCAGCACCGGGTGCGTCGGGAAGTGGCCGCGGAACAGCGGCAGGTCGGGGTCGACATCGAGCTCGGCCGTGATCGAGGTGCCCGGCGTGCATTCCACCACGCGCGTCATCCACACGAAGGGGTCGCGATGCGGGAGCACCCGCTCGATGTCCTCGCGACCGCAAGGGAACTGAATATCCATCAAGAAGAACCTTTCTCTTTCGCAAGCGCGGGCCGCAAGCCCGGGGCAGCGCTGCTCGCGGTTCGCAAATGCGCGAGCTGCGAGCGCCTCTATTCCGCCGCAACCTCGTACGGCGAGATGGCCAGGCACGCATTGTGACCGCCGAAGCCGAGCGAGTTCGACAGCGCAACCTTCTGCTTGTAGTTCTCAAGGGGCTCGGCGAGCACGTTGGCGGGAGCCTCGGGGTCGGGCGTCTCGAAGCCGGCCGTCGGCGGCACGCAATCGTTCGCGACGGAAAGCGCCGTGACGATCGCCTCGACCGCGCCTGCCGCGCCGAGCGTGTGGCCCGTCGTGCCCTTGACCGAGCACACGGGGACCTTAAGACCCGCCTCTTCGCCGCACAGCGCGCGCAGCGCCTTGGACTCGGTGAGCTCGTTGGCGTGCGTGCCGGTGCCATGCGCGTTGAAATGCCCCAGGTCAGCAGAGGTAAACCCGCCTTCCTCAAGCGCGATGCGCATCGCGCGGACCACACCTTCCCCCTCTGGGTCGGGGGCGGTCATGTGGTAGGCGTCGCCCGTCGAGCCGAAGCCAGTGATTTCCGCTAAGGGTTTCGCGCCGCGCGCCAGAGCGTGCTCGAGCGACTCCAGGATAACCGCACCCGCGCCCTCGCCAGCGACGAAGCCCTCGCGGTTGAGGTCGAACGGACGCGAAGCGCGCAGGGGGTCCTCCTCGCGCGAAAGGGCGCCGAGGTTCGCGAAGCCCGCGATGCAGATTGGGTTCACACTTTCCTCCGCACCGCCCGCAAGCGCCACGTCGGTGTAGCCGTGGCGGATGTCGCGCACAGCCTGCCCGATGCAGTGGGCGCCCGTCGCGCACGCGGTGACGACGTTGATGCACTCGCCCTTCATGCCGTAGCGAATCGCCAGGTTGCCTGCGGCGATGTTGCCAATCATCGTGGGCACGAACAGCGGGCTCACACGCTTAGGCCCCTTCTCGAACAGCGTCTTGAAGCCGCTCTCGAGCTCGTCGATCCCGCCGATGCCGCTACCGAAGACGACGGACACGCGCGAGGGGTCCTCGTCTTCCATGGAAAGGCCTGCCTGCGCGATAGCTTCGTCGGAGGCGACGATCGCGTACTGCACGAAGCGCTCGAAGCGGCGCGACTCCTTCTTCGTGAGGCCGTGCTCGGTGGCGTCGAAGCCGCGGATCTCGCCGGCATTGTGGACCTCGTAGTCGGTCGTGTCGAAGCGCTCGATGGGGCGGATGCAGCATTCGCGACCCATGACCGCCTTCCACAGCGCCTCTACGCCGATGCCCGCGGGCGTGATCGCGCCCATACCGGTGATCACGACGCGGTTCGATCCATCGGGTCGCTTGGTGTTCACGTTTGCCTCGCTCATAGCGCCATACCTCCGTCGATGCAGATAACCTGGCCGGTAATGTAGCCAGCCTCGTCGCTGGCCAGGAATTTCACGAGATTCGCCACGTCCTCGGGCTGGCCGAGGCGCCCACATGCGATGCGCGAGGAAATCGCCTCGCGCTGCTTGTCGGAAAGCGCGTCGGTCATGTCGGTCTCGATGAACCCGGGCGCCACGGCGTTCACCGTGACGTTGCGAGCCGCAAGCTCGCGGGAAAGCGACTTCGTGATACCGATAACGCCCGCCTTCGACGCCGCGTAGTTCGCCTGCCCGGCGTTGCCCGCCACGCCCACGACGCTCGACATGTTGACGATGCGGCCCGAGCGTTGTTTCATCATGATCTTCGTGGCGGCCTTGCAGCAGTTGAACGTGCCTTTCAGATTCACGTCGATGACCGCGTCGAAGTCTTCTTCCTTCATGCGCGCCACAAGCCCGTCGCGCGTGATGCCCGCGTTGTTCACAAGCACGTCGAGCCGTCCGAACGCGGCGTGCGCAGATTCCACGAGCATCTGCGCCTCTTCGGCCGACGCAACGTTCGCTACGAGGGCGAGCGACTTCACGCCGTAGGTGGCCGAAATCTGCGCGGCGAGCTCCTGCGCGGCAGGAAGGCTTCTCTCGCTCGAGCAGTTCACGCACACGTTCATGCCCGCCTCGGCGAGCGAAAGCGCAATCGCGCGGCCGATGCCGCGGCTCGATCCGGTAACGAGCGCTCCTTTGCGCTCGGGTTTAACCTGTTCAGTCATGGGTTTTGCTCACTTCCCAACTAATGGACGGGTGTTTTAGCTTGCGTCGGGCGCAAGCGATTCGAGCGCCGCCTCGAAGCTTGCCAGGTCCTGTACGCAGGCCCGCGACGCCTTACGGTCGATTCGCTTGACAAGGTTCTCGAGCACGCCGCCGAAGCCGACTTCCCAAAACGTTGTGTGGCCCTGTTCCTCGAGCGTCTCGACGCTTTGCTGAAAGCGGACCGGATGCGTAAGGTGCTCCGCGAGATGCTCGCGGGCGCAGGCAGCGGAAAGCGGCGACGCGTCGACGTTGCAGACAAGTGGGATGACGGGCTCGCCGAACTCGACGCCCGCCAGGTACTCGGCGAGCTTTTCGGCCGCGTCGGCCATAAGCGGGCTGTGGAAGGCACCTGACGTGGCAAGGCGCGCGAAGCGTTTGCCCTCGGCAGCCCACGCCTCTTCTGCGCGCGCAACGGCATTAGGCGCACCCGAAATGACAATCTGACCTGGGCTGTTGTAGTTCGCGGGAACGAGCACGTCGCCCTGGGCGCACGACTCGCACACGGCGCGGACGGCTTCGTCGTCGGCCTTGAGCAGCGCGCTCATGGCGCCCGCATGGGCGCTCGAAGCCTCTGCCATGAATTCGGCGCGCACCTTCACGAAGCGGTAGGTTTCCTCTTCGGAGAGCATGCCGGAGACGGCGAGCGCGGACACCTGACCGAGCGAGAAGCCGAGCACGGCTGCCGGCACCACGCCGCGAGCCATGAGGGCGCGGGCAATGCCGACCGAGAGCACGCAAAGCGCAGGCTGCGCGTAGCGCGTGTCGTTGAGCTTTTCGGGGGATGCCGTGGCCACCAGGTCGGCGAGGTCGTATCCGAGCACGTCAGAAGCGCATTCAAACGACGAAGCCACCTCGGGGATGCCCATCAAGTCGGCGCCCATGCCGGGCTTTTGCGACCCTTGGCCGGAGAACAGGAATACGGGGTTCATGCGATCGACACCTTCCTCCACCGCGACTACAGGCCCAAACGGCGGCGGTCGGCGTTCGCGTCGGCCATCTGCTGAAGCGTGCACCCGCCGAGCGCTTCCGCCTCGCTCATGAGCTCGGAAATGACTTCTTTCGCGTTCTTGCGCTCATGCACCACGGCTGCGATCTGGCCGGACATGATGGTGCCGTTGTCCACATCGCCCTCTACGGCGCGGCGCAGCGAGCCCACGTACATACGCTCGAGCTCGTCGCCGTTCTTCGCAAGGTCGCCCTCGAGCTTCTTCACCGAGCGGGCGAATTTGTTCTTGAGGCAACGCACTGGATGTCCCGACCCGCGGCCGGTAACGATCGTGTCGGAGTCCTTAGCAGAGAGAATCTTTTCCTTGTACGCGTCGGCCACGGTGCACTCGTCCACCGTGAGGAAGCGCGTGCCCATCTGCACGCCCTCGGCGCCGAGCGCGAAAGCGGCGGCGATGCCGCGGCCGTCCGCAATGCCACCTGCGCCGATAACGGGGATAGACACCGCGTCAGTCACCGAAGGCAAGAGCGCCATCGTGGTGAGTTCCCCCACATGGCCGCCCGATTCGGTGCCCTCCGCCACGACGGCGTCGGCGCCGAGGCGCTCCATGCGGACCGCGAGGGCGGTCGACGCAACGACGGGGATGACCTTGATGCCCGCAGCCTTCCACATCTCCATATAGTTCGCAGGGCTGCCGGCGCCCGTGGTGACCACGTCGATCTCCAGGTCGACGAGCAGCTTCGCGAGCTCGGCGGCATTGGGATCCATGAGCATCACGTTCGCGCCAAGCGGCTTCGACGTGATCTTGCGCGCGGCTTCCACCTGGTCGCGCACCCAGTCGAGCGGCGCGCCACCGCAGGCGATGATGCCAAGGCCGCCCGCTTCGCTGACCGCGCCCGCAAGGCTCGCGTCCGCGATGCGCGCCATGGCACCCTGAATGATAGGCACCTCAATGCCCAGGAGTTCGGTAACACGAGTTTTCACGTTCAAAATTCCTTTCCAAAACTGGGGATATCCCAGTTCGAAGCCGCTTGGATGCGGCAGTTCGATTCTTTGCGTCAGCAGTTCATGGTAAATTTGAGCCCATTTGAATGCAAGCGCCATGCAACCCCTTCA
>USJN01000075.1 GCA_900554945.1 uncultured Coriobacteriaceae bacterium
TCTGGCCGAGCTGGATGGTGGAGTTGCCGATGGTGCGTTCTTTGGCGGTGAGCATGATCTGGGGTGCTGCCGACTGCGTGACCTGCTGCTGCGAGTTGAAGATGCCAGCCAGGAACATGAGCACGTAGATGACCCACACGGGTACGCCGGGCACGAGGAAGAGCACGAAGCATGCCATGACGACGACGCGCACGACGTTGCCGATGGTCATGACGGTCTTGGCGGTGCCAGCCTTGGCGATCATCTTGCCGAAGATCGGGCCGAGCACCAGGCCGAGCACTGCCATGAGCGCGGATGCGAGCCCGGCGGCGGTCGCAGAGCCTATGGTCTGGCAGATGGGGTCGTTCGTCAGGGTGCGCATGATGAAGCCGGCGATGAAGAAGACGATAGTCATCGAACCGAAGTTATGCAGGAAGTTGGAAGCGGTGAGAACCAGCACGTTGCGGTTTCTGAGGGTATCGATCGGGATGATGGCGTCGTTGCCCTTTTTCTTGATGTTGATGGCCAGAAGGATGAGGAATACGACTGCGATGACGAGCAGTGCCGTGTTGAGCGGCGTGCCGAACTTCACATAGCTCGTGCCCATAGAGAGGCCGACGATGAGCGCTGCGAAGGCAATCATGACGCAGATGGCGCCGAAGCCGTCAAAGCTCTTGCCCGCAGAAGCCAGGTCGGCGACCTCTTCTTTCTTCACTTTCACGCCGAAGAACGTGACGAGCGCGCCGATGACAAGAACGGCGACGCAGATCCACGTCCACACGCGCCAGCCAAGCGTGTCGATGACGAAGCCGGCGACAATGGGGCCGATGAGCGTTGCGGCGGACATGACCGTACCCACAAGACCCAGGTAAAAGCCTGCTTTCTTGCGGTCGTAGACGTCGCGGATGATGGTGAAGCCCACGCCGAAGACGGCGGCGGACACCATACCCCAGAAAACGTTTGCTACCACAATTATCATCATGTTGGTGGCAACGGCTCGCACCAGAAGCACGCAGGCGCCGCCGGCGAGGCCGATTGTGCACAGAATGCGCTTCAGGTGCGGGTTGCGTGCGGCGATGAAGCCGAAAACGGGCATCAGGGCAACGGAGAGCACGCTCGAGATGCTCTGCGCCAGGCCGTAGATGTCCATGCCGCCGATGTCCGCTGCGGCGGCGGGCAGCACGGTGGCGTTCGAGGTCGAGATGAGGAGGTTTGCGATGATTCCGCAGTACACACCTATAACGGTAAGGAGTTTTTTCCCTTCAGGGGCTCTCATGAAAGCATTGGTCTGCTGGACCTGCTCTGCAGTGTTCTCAGACATTGTTACTCCTTTGTGACGTTCGCAATATTGGAAGGCGCTCTTCAATGCGTTACTATCACGAACAAGCCGATTGTTGTTTGGCCGAGAAAGGCGGGGTCCGGTTTTGCGGCGGGGCCCCGCCATCTTCCCGAGGTTTCTTTAGGCGAGCTCGCCGCCATCGATGACGAGGTGCTGCCCGTTCATGAAGCTCGACGCGTCGCTTGCCAGGTAGAGCACGGCATTCGCGCAGTCGTCGACGTTGCCATAGCGTCCCAAGGGGATTTTTCCGATAACGGAGTTGATATAGGATTCCATCTTAGTGGCGCCGTGGGTCATGTCGGTGTCGATGAAGCCGGGATAGAGCGTATTGACGCGAATGCCCTTGGGCCCGAGCAGCTTGCCCCACTTCTGCGTAAGCGCGCGGATGGCTCCCTTGGTGGCCGTGTAGGCCGTAGATCCGGCGGCGTGCCAGGATGCGAGCGATCCGACGGGGATGATGGCGCCCACGCCGTTTTTGGCGCATTCTTCCCAGCCATACTTCACCATGAAGAAGACGCTGTCCAGATTAACGGCCAAGATGTTGCGCCAATTCTCCGTGTTGAAGGCATCTTCCATGCTGCGCTCGGAAAGGCCCGAGGTGCCCGCAGCCAAAACCATAATGTCCAAACGTCCGAAGTCGGCGATGCACTTCTCGACCGCCGCCTTGCAGATTTCCTCACTCGAGGCGTCGCCCGCGAAATACGATGCCTCGCCACCGTTCGCCTCGATTTCGGCGACGGCCTCTTGAAGCTTCTCCTCTCGACGGGCAACCAGAAACACTTTTGCCCCGTGCGCGGCGAGCGTCTTTGCGCTCTGATTGCCGATGCCATGCGAGCTTGCACCGGTAATGAGCGCCACGCGCCCGTTCAAGTCGTAATAATCCCTCTCCGTCATTTCCCTCTCCTCTCGGTATGCAGAAAGGCCCGCCCGCTTGTGCAGAAGGGCCCAGAACCCACATTGATTCGTCCCGATTGGGAAAGCCTTGTCCCTTACTTTCCGCCCATGAGCGCGGACATGGGGATAAGCGCCGGTGTGCCCTCCTGGGCGTTCTCGTGAAGGGCCTTTGCGCCCTGCCAGAGCTGCTCGATCGGCTCGTTGCATTCGATGAAGCAGCCGAGCTGCTCGCGTGCATCCATGTACACGACCTTAAGCCCTTGGCCGGAGACCATCTCCATGGCGACTTCAACACCTGCGGCCTTGAATTCCTCTGCAACTGCATCAACGTCGTCCGACCAAATGCAGAGGTGGTGGATGCCGAAGCCGTTATCCTTGTACACGTCGGGCTCGTCTGTAACAACTTCGATGAGCTCGATCTGCACGTCTTTGATATGGCCCAGTGCGCAGCGGCTGCGCATGCCCGAGTCCTTGCCGCGATACGTTAGCGAGGCTGGTTCGGAAACGCCCAGGTCAACGAACGGGCCTGCGCCGATCAGCTCGTTGAACATCTTGGCGGATTCTTCCAGATTCTTGACGTAAAAGCCGATTTGCTTGATTCCGTACTTTCCGAGTAAATCCTTCATCCCTTGCCCCCTTTCGGCAGGTGACCCATAAGAGCCGCCCACCTGCGTGATTGATTGATGAAGTTCTGTTCGAAAACGAAAAACGTGCGAAAACAGATGAAGCTTTTCGGCCCTCTAGGCTTGCTTGCCCAGAAGGCTCACCCACTGCCCGCCCGTGAAGATGAGGGCGGGCAGCAGGTTGATATGCCCCGCATGAGATCCGCTTCCCCAATAGCGAATGCTTCCCTCATGCACTGGGCCGAACTCGGTCCAGAGGCTTCCCGGCAGCTCGTAGTAGCCGCGGCCAGCCTTGTCGTAGAGCTCGTTTCTCTCGTAGTCGACGCGCACGATGTGCACCCAACCCTGTTGGGAGTCGGTCTCGCCCACGGGCGGCTGCTCGGTGCTTGTCATGCGTTCGACTGCCATCTCTACACCAGCGCGATGTCGCCGAGGCCGCGGTCTTTCTCGACCGTGCTCACCGTCAAGGTCTTTTCCTTGCCAGCGCCTTCGATGGTGACCGTCCACTCGTCTTCAGCCAGCTCGTCAATCCAGAAGTCGCCCCAGCTGTTGGTGGTGTCGGTGTAGGTGTCCGTCCCGTTGGTGATGGTGACGGTTGCTCCTTCGGCGATTTCCTCGTCCTCGGGCGTGAACACCGTGCCCGCGATGAAGCGCTTCGGCAGGCCTGTGTAGTACACGTGCGGCTTGGTCCCGTATTCCGGATGCAAGACTTCCGTGCCCTCGAGGTCGAGCTCGCCGAGCTCGCCGAATTCGATAACGTGCACGGGGCAGTTATCCACGCAACGTGGGGTTTTGAGCGGCTCGTCGCCGTCGAGGATATGCGCGCATCCCGTGCACTTCTGCGGAATGTCGAGCTCTTCGTTCCAGAAGATCTTGCCGTAGGGGCAGGACTTGACGATTTGCTTTTGACCCTTGGACTTAACGGGATCGATGACCACAAGGCCGTCGTCGCGGCGATAGACGGCGCCATCTTTGCCCGCAGCGATGCAGGGAGCGTTTTCGCAGTGCTGGCAAGGCACGGGGATGTAGCTCACCTTAACCTGGGGACGCTGGCCGCGCTCTTTCTGGTTGACTTCCATCCAGAACTGGCCGGACTCCGGCTGCTCCTGGGTATACGGCATCCAGCAGTTTCCGCAATGCTCGTCTTTGCAGCCGATCTGGCAGGCGTGGCAGCCCATGCATTTTTCGGCGTGAATCACGAAGCCTTTCATCTTGTTGTCCTCTCTTCCTACGCCTCGACGACCCAGGCATCGCGGGTGATGCCCTGACCGGCGTCGTAAGCACGATCGAATGCCTCGGGATAGTCCTTCTTCCAGCTGTCGTATTCTTCCTGGGTTAGCTTCTCAGCCTCGATCAGGTAGCCGGTGACCGCGAAGCCCTTGCAGTTCTTGGACACGGTCGCCTCGGGACTGATCAGGTTGATGGCGCCGCCGCGGTCGATGTGCGGGGCGATCGGGTCGACGCGCGAACCCTTTGCTACGACTACCGAGCCAGGTGTGATGCGCTGGGAGATGCGGGCGCCCGTGAGGATGATGCCGCGCTCGTTGTAGACCTTGACGATGTCGCCGCTCTTGATGCCTCGGGCCTCAGCGTCCTCGGGGGCCATCCAGACGGGCTCGTACAGGTAGCCGTCGGGACCCTTCACCTTGGTCGTCTCGATTTCGCGGTACCAGGCGATGTCGTCGCCCTGGACGTGCACGCGGAAACGCGCGGGGTTCGCCGTGACGAGCAGCGGGTACTTCTTGCAGCGCTCGCCCCAGAGCGACTCGTCGTGCGTCCAGCCTTCCTCGGCGGGGCCGCCCGTAATCCACTTGGCGATGGGCTGACGCTCTTTGTCATCGGGGAAGTTGTCTGCGAGTGCCTGGGAGTAGAACTCGAGCTTGCCAGAGGGCGTGTCGAGCGGGAAGTTCTCTGGATCTTCGTAGAAACCGCGCATGCCGGGCAGCTCGTCGCGCCAGTTCTCTTCGAGCTTGGGATAGTAGAGACCCTTTTCGACGAGGGTGTCCCAATCGACCTCGGTGGTGAGGTGAGAATTGGTGAAGCCGTACTCGAGCCACTGGTCGGTGGTCATACCGAGGTCGAGCTCTTCGCGCTTGCCAAAGCGATCGAGCACTTCGAGGGCGATTTCCCAGTCGGACTTCGAAACGCCCACGCGATCGCATGCGTGCGGGGTGTAGCCCGCCCAGCGCATGCCGACGGTCATTGATGCGCCCATGGTGTCATCGTCTTCGAGGCATGTGGTGACGGGAAGTACCAGGTCGGCGAAGAGCGAGTCGTTCTCCATCCATTGATGGTTGGTGACGAAGAACTCAACCTCGTCGCTGCGGATGGCGTCCTGGAACTCGAAGCCCCCGTTCCAGCAGTTCATGTTGCAAGGCTTTTCGGACCAAAGCATGTGCACGGGGTTGATGCGCGGCTCCTCGGTGGGAACAGGCAGACCCGCGCGCTGCGCCATGGCCTGCGCCATCATGAGGCCCATCTTGGGATCGCCGGGGTAGGTGAACTTCTTGAATTGCTCGTCGGTCGGCACGTAGACGATGCAGGGGCTGCCGTACCACTCGACGTGGCCGTTGCGGATGGCTTCGGCGATGGCGGTGCGGGGCAGGCTCTGGGCGGAGGGATAGAACATGCGGCAGTGGTTGAGCAGGGAGAACGGGCGAGTGGAGGACTCGGCGAGTTTCTCCTTGGCTACCAGGGTGGCCTCGAGGTGCAACTGCTGGACGCCGGGCTTGCCCATGCCCTGCATGGCGAGCAGGTACGCTTGCGTGCGGCCCGGCTCGTGGGAGTAGGGGGTCTTGATGGAGCCTGAGCTATAGTGCACATGCGACGCGCGCTTCTTGCACAGATTGCGTGCGTAGGCCTTGATGGTGTGCGGGGGGATGCCACAGCGCTCGCTCGCCCATTCGGGGGTCTTCGGGATGCCGTCTTCCTTGCCGAGGACGTAATCAGCGACCTTATCGAAGCCGATGGAGTGCGTGTCGATGTATTCCTTGTCGTAGATGCCCTCGGTGATCATGACGTACATCGCGCCGAAGTCGAGTGCGGCATCGGTGTTCGGCAGGATGGGGATCCATTTGAAGGTCTTGTGGCAGACGGCCGTGTAGTTGCAGAACGGGTCGACGGACACGAATTCCTTGCCGAGCTCTTCCCAGTACTTGAGCAGGCGGGAGAAGAACATGGACGCGTAGTTCTGCGTGAGCTCCCAGTCGCCCGCGTCGAAGACGAGCAGATCGGCGTTCTCGCTGACGTCCTTGACGACGTTGTAGTTGCTGTAGCCGTTCTGCGGGGGAGCGATCAGGCCGCCGCCGCGGTTGAAACCGGAGCCCCAGAAATGCTTGGCGCCCCAGTACCAACCCTCGACGGAGTCGGGCGTGCGCGTTTCACGGGTGTAGCCGCCCAAAAGGTTCATGGCGGTCATGTGCATACCGCCGCCTGCATGCAGGTCCTTGGACTCGCGGTGGCCGTCTTCGCCGATGCACAGCACGCTGTAGGGACCGTACTGGTCGATGACGCGCTTGATCTCGGATTCCATGATATCGAGCGCTTCGTCCCAGGAAATCTCGACGAATTTCGATTTACCGCGGTTTGCCGCGTTCATGGTCGCAGGGTCGCCGCCTGGCTCCCAGTCGACGCGCTTGAGCGGCTTCATCACGCGGTTCTTGGAATAGACGCGCTCCTTGTAGGCGAGCGCCATGTAGTTGGGGGCCGCCTTGTACTCGGGGCGGAATATCTTGCCGTCGACCTCGAGCTCCCACATGGAGTCGGCAAGCTCTTCGTGCGTATACTTCTCATCGATGTGCAGGGGACGGATTCGTACGATCTTCCCGTCTTTGCTGTCGACTGCGGTGGGCTCACCGCCCGTGCCGCCGCTCGCGATGCTCTGCACCGTTGTGGTGTAGATTTCCTTCTCGCTCATCCTCGCTCCTTCCTCTCTCACCTGTTTGGGCTGTTCTGCCCTTGGGTTCTTCGGCGGGCTTGTTGGGCCCGTCGCCCCTTGCATTCAGGTTACAGGGCGCGCAAAAAGAGCCGCAATTGATGAAATTGCGGCTCTTCCAATGCTTTTGCAGGCAAAGTGAGGATTTCGAGAGGGAAAGGGTTGCACAATCCCGAATGTGTTAAGGAGCTAGATGTCTTTCGAATTGTCGAGCCAGTAGAAACCCGTCATCTTCTCGTACAGGGTTCCCAGCTCCTGCGGCGTGAAGAGCATCC
>USJN01000076.1 GCA_900554945.1 uncultured Coriobacteriaceae bacterium
CGTCAAATCCAAATCGAGAGTTGGCGGAACTCTTTCGAAGGGTCGTTCTTTCCGTGGCATTGCACAACACCGACGACCATCTTCGAAACCTGGGCCTCATTCGCAAGGAGAGCGGATGGGTATTGGCTCCTGTTTTCGACGTCAACATCAACCCTGCTGCCGCGCGGGTTCGTGCCACTTCCATCTTTGGGGAAGCGGGAAAAAACGAGGTCGAGGGCTTGGATTCGTTTGGCGAGATTTGCGGACTGTCAGCTGAGGCAAAGGCACAAATTGTGGGGGAAACGCTTGCATCGGTTCGCCATTGGCGCGCGTTTGCCAAGCGAAACGGATGCAAGGATTCTGAATGCGATCTGATGGGGCGCGTGATAGAGGAGCGCTGTGCGGCTCTCGAATCACGTTTTTCCAGGTAGCGGCAATGAAAATGGGAAGGCGTCCCGCGCAATGCGGGGCGCCTTTCCTGCTTTCAGGGCGCCTTCGACCCCGACATGGGGGAGCCTTCGACCCTTACGCCAGCAGTGCTTCGATCTGGACGTTTTTCAGCTTGTTCACGGCATCGAGCTTCCATTTGGGGTAATCGAAACCTGGGTCTTTGTATTCGAAGTCCTTCAAGTCGACAAGCTTCGCGCGGATGTCGGGCGTCATGAGGGCGCGTCCGATGGCGATGAAGTCGGTGCCGATTTTCGGCCCGATGAGGCGGATGTACTCGTCGAAGTCGTCCATCTCCATCATCATGGGCAGGCAGGCCATGTTGTGGTCGAACAGCGGCGCCATGCGAAGGATCTCGCCTGTCGCGTTGTTGACCAAAAAGCCGTAATTCCCCGCGTGCCGATCGACGTTCGCCATAACCGTGTCCATCACGACCATTTCGCGAAATGCCTCTTCAGCGCCGTGTTCGGCGGCGAAGGCGAGCATGTCCTCAACGCCGAAGGGGCCCTCGAAGAACCTGTGGGCCGAGACGAAACCCTCGCGCTCCGATGTGAGCAGGGGGCATTTGCAGGCGAGCTTTTCGTGGAATCGAAGCAGCGAATAGGGAACGTGGTCGATTTTTGCGGCGTCGAGCAAATCTGATGCGAGCTTCTCGGAATACGGTTCGAACCCTGCGTTCGCATAACCGGCAGAACCGCGCTTCAAAAGCGAGATCTGCCCGTCTTCGCGAATCCAGCATTTCGCAAACGAACCCGACGTCGCGAATTCTGGGGAGGTGGGGGAGTTTCGCCGCCCGTACATGCCGGTGCCGTCGAAGGCGATGCGCGCGATGACATCATCAAAGGGATTGCGATAGAGCGATACGTCGTCCCAGGTCAAAGCTTCGTCTTCGCGCTTCATCCAGAAGGTGTCGGTCAGCGACAGGCAGCGTACCATGCCGATGAAATCATGGCGGGTGGTAAGGCCGAGCTCGCGCATGAGCTTTTCGATCGACGTTCGGTGCTTGGCAATGGCTCGCCCGTCGATCCAGTCGTTGATATCGATGAACCCATAGGGGAGATACGGATCGAATCGCTCGGCTTCTTCGTAGCGGAAGTCGTCGATAGCCTTATGCTCGCTGTACGTTGCAACAACGGTGTTCTTGTTCATCAGCTGATAGAGCATGTCGCACCTCCCTCAGGCAAAATCGTTTACGTGCATTATACGGCACCGCGCTACTTCAGGACTCCCATGGTGAAGGCGCGCGCGAGGACGGTGGCCGCGCGCTGGCGCTCGACATTCTCGCCCGGGCAGAGGAGCTTACCCCTGTTGGGATCGTTGTAACCCTCGACAAGGCCCAGGTCATGCGCCCATGCGAGAGGGGGCGCGCTGCTCATCGTGGCTCCTTGCGAATCTTGGGATGGGTCTCGGTTGCCAGGTTCCCGTTAGCATAGCACAAGCCTTTTATGCTATCTGCCGTGTAACAAATACCTTTCGCGGAATTGTCGTGATGCTGTGGCGAGTTGCGAACGCGGCCTCGAAATTATAGCGGGCGAACTAAACTGGGCAGCGAGTCGAAACCCTACGTCAGGAGGCCTGTGTGAAAACAGTTGCTATCATCGGCACGTTCGACACGAAAGGCGAGGAATTCGCCTATGTGAAAGCCCGCTTTGAGGAGCTGGGCATCAACACCCTCACCATCCACTGCGGCGTCTTCGACCCGCAAACCATGCCCGACGTTCCCAACACGGAAGTCGCGGCGGCGGTCGACATCGAGATGTCGACCATCGTGGAGAAGAAGGACCGCGCTTTCGCCACCGAGACCATGACGCGCGGCGTCGAGAAGCTTCTGCCCACGCTGTACGCGAACGGCCGCTTCGACGGCGTGTTCTCCATGGGCGGCTCGGGCGGCACCACCATCGCGACCGCCGGCATGCGCAAGCTCCCCATCGGCGTGCCCAAGGTCATGGTGTCCACCATGGCGTCCGGCGACACGTCCCCCTACATCGGCGCGTCGGACATCGCCATGTTCCCCTCGATTGTCGACGTGGCGGGTATTAACTCCTTCTCGGCGACTATTTTCAACAACGCCGTCGCCGCTATGACGGGCATGCTCGAGCACGTCGCCCCCAAGCACGAGGACAACAAGCCGCTCGTCGCCGCGACCATGTTCGGCGTGACCACCCCCGCCGTGCAGAAGGCGCAGGCCTATCTGGAGTCGAAGGGCTTCGAGGTGCTCGTCTTCCACGCGACGGGCACGGGCGGAAAATGCATGGAGGCGCTGGTCAACGGCGGCTTCATCAAGGGCGTGCTCGACCTGACCACCACCGAGTGGTGCGACGAGGTTGCGGGTGGCGTGCTCACCGCGGGCCCCGATCGCTGCAGCGCAGCTGCCTTGAACGGCGTGCCGGCCGTCGTGTCGGTCGGTGCCGACGACATGGTGAACTTCGGGCCGTGGGAAACCGTTCCCGAGCAGTACCAGTCCCGAAACCTGTACAAGCACAACCCCACGGTCACGCTCATGCGCACCACGGTGGAGGAGAACGAGAAGATCGGCCACGCCATCGCCTCCAAGGTGAACATGTCGATCGGCCCGTGCGCGGTCATGCTGCCGCTCAAGGGCGTGTCGATGATCGACGCCGAGGGCCAGCCGTTCTACGGTCCCGAAGAGGACGCGGCGCTCTTCAAGACGCTCAAGGACGAGATCGATCCTGCGAAGGCCGAGGTCATCGAGATGGACGCGCACGTAAACGACGACGAGTTCGCGATCGCCGCAGCCCAGAAGCTCATCGACCTCATGGAGAAATAGCACGACCGGGAAGGCGGCGGCGACGCGCTTCCTCCTTCCCCCTAGCGCCGCGCCGCGCCAGGTCGCAGCTGCCCCATCCTCATCGGGCCTGCTGCGGGCGGGCGGCGCCTTCCCTAGGCTTCATCGGCGTCGTCCGTTCTAACTCGCGGACGCGCCGTGAACGCATATGTTCGGCAAGAAAAAGGTAGTACTCGAAAAGAAGGAGAACACCATGCTTGAACTGTCCCGCGCGGAAATCCTCGATCGTTTCCGTAAGTCCCTCGCCGAGGGCAACATTCTGCTCGGCGTCGGCGCCGGCACGGGCATCACGGCGAAGTCGGCTGAGGCCGGCGGAGCCGACATCTTCGTCATCTACAACTCTGGCCGTTTCCGCATGGCCGGTCGCGGCTCGCTCGCGGGCCTGCTTTCCTACGGCGACGCGAATCAGATCGTCGTCGAGATGGGCGCCGAGGTGCTGCCCGTCGTGAAGGACACCCCGGTTCTCGCCGGCGTCTGCGGCACCGACCCGTTCCGCGTCATGAAGAAGTACCTGGCCGAGCTGAAGGACCAGGGCTTCAACGGCGTGCAGAACTTCCCGACCGTGGGCCTCATCGACGGCGTGTTCCGCAAGAACCTCGAGGAGACCGGCATGGGCTACGGCCTTGAGGTCGACATGATCGCCGAGGCTCACAAGCTCGACATGCTCACCTGCCCGTACGTCTTCGACGAGGAGCAGGCGGCGGCGATGACCAAGGCCGGCGCAGACATCATCGTCGCGCACATGGGCCTCACCACCGGCGGCACGATCGGCGCCGAGACCGCGCGCACGCTCGACGACTGCGTGGAGATCATCACCGGCATCGTGAAGGTCGTGAAGGACATCAACCC
Source organism: uncultured Coriobacteriaceae bacterium (assembly GCA_900554945.1). GTDB lineage: Bacteria > Actinomycetota > Coriobacteriia > Coriobacteriales > Eggerthellaceae > Ellagibacter. Next base: position 4,082 of record USJN01000076.1, read on the forward strand.
CGACGCGCTCGTCATCTGCCACGGCGGCCCGATTTCCGAGCCGAAGGACGCGGCGTACGTCATCGAGCACGTGCCCGGCATCGACGGCTTCTTCGGCGCCACCTCGATCGAGCGCCTGGCCGCCGAGCGCGGCATCAAAGCCCAGACCGAGGCCTTCAAGGCGATCAAGAAGTAACGTCTCTCGGTTGCGCATTCCGCCAAGGCTCCAACGAAGGGCGCTCGCAGCGATTTCGGTCGCGGCGGGCGCCCTTTTCTCGTGGTGGGCGCGCTTCCTCTTGCGCGCCGCGGCTCCGCTCGCGCTATACTAGCGCGCATGGCTAACACATTTGGAAAACTCATCATCTGCCCGACGCCCATCGGCAACTTAGGCGACATGACCGAGCGCACGGTTTCGGCGCTTGGGGAAGCGGACGTCGTGTGCGCGGAGGACACACGCGTCACGGGGAAGCTGCTCGCCGCCTTCGGTATCGAGAAGCGGCTCGAACGCTTGGACGAGGCGCTCATCGGCGACCGCGCGGCGCAGGTTGCCGAGCGCGTGCTTGCCGGCGAGGTGATCGCGTACTGCAGCGACGCCGGCATGCCGGGCGTGTCTGACCCGGGGCTTCGGCTTGTTCGCGCAGCTCGCGAGGCTGGTGCGCCTGTCGAGGTGCTTCCTGGCGCATCCGCCTGCGCCACGGCCTACGTAGCAAGCGGCTGCACGTGTCCTCGCTTCTACTTCGGCGGCTTCTTCCCGCGCAAAGACGCCGAGCGCAAGGCGACGCTCGACGCGCTGCGCTCTCTCGACGCGGCGCTCATCTTCTACGAGAGCCCCAATCGCGTGGCGTCGGCGCTCGAGTCGATGGCCCAGGTGTTTCCCCTGCGCGAGGCAGCGGTGTGCCGCGAGCTTACCAAGCTGCACGAGGAAGTGGTGCGCGATACCCTGCCGAGCCTGCGCGACGAGTTCGCCCGACGCGCGGAAGAGGGCTCCATCAAAGGCGAGATTGCCATCGTGATCGATGAGCCGAGCGCTGCTGAGGAGGATGCGGCTCAGCTCGATGCTGCCGAGGCCGCCCGCGCCCGCGCTGCCGAGCTCAAGGCCGAAGGTGCGCGCAACAAGGAAATCGCCAAGGCGATCGCCGCCGAGTTCGGGCTTCCCCGGAACGCCGCCTACGAGATAGCGCTCGACGCCTAAAGGTTGCGCCGTGCCGTATTCCAACCAATCGGGCCCCGTGCGCACGCGCCGCATCGCCTCCGGATCTTCGGGCGCGTCCTCTTCCGCCGACAAGCGTGCACCGAAACGGGCAGGCTGCGGTTCCCAAGGTGGCAGGCGAGCTGGCGCCGCTGGGCGAACCCGTGCGGGCGCTCGCTCCGCCGCAGATGCGCGCACGCTTCTCGTCGACGGCATCGAGGTGCGCCTTTCCCGCAAGCACGTGAAAAACCTCAACCTGCGCATTTCCCGCGATGGGGCGCATGTGGACGTGTCGGCGCCGTCATGGGTGAGCGAAGACGAGGTGCGCGACTTCGTTCGGCGCAAGGCGGCATGGATCGAGTCGCATCTTGCCCAGGCAGTTGATACCCCCATGGCGCGTGCGGCCAAGGCGACTCCCGAAGAAGTCGCCGCATGGCGCGAGGTTGTTTCCGCCTGTGTGCCCGCGCTCATCGCGGCGTGGGAGCCGATCATGGGGGTGCGCGCGGGCAAGCTCGCGTATCGCAACATGACGAGCCGCTGGGGCAGTTGTCAACCGGCGACAGGGCGCATCTGCATCAACGTGCGGTTGGCACTTTATCCGCCGGAATGCTTGGAATATGTGGTCGTCCATGAGCTGTGTCACTTGCTGGAGCGCGGCCACGGTCCAAGGTTCCACCAGCTCATGGATGCGTTTATGCCCGATTGGAAGCAGCGCCGCGCGAAGCTGCGCTAAGGGGGTGCCCCTTCCAGCGAGCGTCCAGGCATGCCCGCCTGCGCCCGCGTACGCGCGATCCCTTGCGCTCCCGCAGAGATGTCCGCGACCTCCCAGCCTGTGTTGAGATGAAACGTGACAAAAAGGCGCGAAACACAACGAAAATCGTGCAACGATGGAAAAAACGATTATTCCTTCTTGCGTTCAATAGCGAAGCGTTCTATTATTCCTACTCAGTTACTAGAAGTTACGTAAAGGCCGCAAGTCCTCGCCGCGAGCTCGCTCGCACGGACTGGCGGCCTTTTTCGCACTGAGGGGAGAAACCATCATGGAAAACACCGGCCACGTTCGCTCCGTCAACGTCTCAGAACGCAAGGGAACGCGTAAAAAGCCTGTTGAGAGTGGGCAGATCCACATCGACCCGCACCATGGTGTGACGGGCGACGCTCATGCCGGCGACTGGCATCGCCAGGTGTCGCTGCTCGCCTGGGAGTCCATCGAGAAGGCGCGCGCGATGGGCCTTGACGTGAAGGAGGGCGACTTCGCCGAGAACATCACCACCGAGGGGATGGACCTGCTCGCGCTGCCGCTCGGCACCCAGGTGAAGATCGGCGACGAGGTTGTGCTCGAGCTTTCCCAGATCGGCAAGGTGTGCCACAAGAAGTGCGCCATCTATTACCTGGCGGGCGACTGCATCTTCCCGCGCGAGGGCATCTTCTTCGAGGTCGTTACCGGCGGCACAGTGTCGGTGGGCGATGCCATCGTCGTCACCAAGATGGGCGACGGCCACTGCAAGTACACCCCGCAGGAAGCGCTCGACGAGATCGCCAAGGTGCGCGCCGAGGAGGCGGCCGAGAAAGCTGCGAAGGCGAAAGAGGCTGCTGCCGCTAACGCCTAGCGAGTTCACTCCGCTTGCCAAGCGCTCCGACGCCATTGCGGTGCGACCCCTCCAGGGGGGTCGTTCGGGGGCAGGGAGGCAAGTTCGTGGTCAACTGGACGAGTTGTGCGACGTTTTTTCGCCCGATTCTTCCCTCCATGGTGGATCGGAACGCCCTCT
>USJN01000077.1 GCA_900554945.1 uncultured Coriobacteriaceae bacterium
GCGAAGCAGTAGAAAGGACGCATATGCTTACCATCGGATGTCATTTATCGGTCGCGAAGGGCTTTTTGGCGATGGCGAAAGACGCCGTCTCGATTGACGCGAACACGTTCCAGTTCTTCACGCGCAACCCGCGCGGGGGCAAGGCGAAGGCAATCGATCCCGCCGACATGACCGCGTTCCACGAGTTCGCCGCGGCACATGGCATCACGCGCATCCTGGCGCACGCGCCCTATACGCTCAACCCGTGCTCGAAGAACCCCGAAACGCGCGAGTTTGCGCGCGCGACGCTGGCGGACGACCTCGTGCGAATGGAAGAAACACCTGGTCAGTTTTACAACATGCATCCGGGAAGCCATACAGGGCAAGGCGTCGACACCGGCATCGAAATGATTGTCGACGCACTCAACGAGGTGTTGCGCGCCGACCAGACGACCACGCTTTTGCTCGAGACGATGGCGGGAAAGGGAAGCGAGGTCGGGCGCACGTTCGAGGAAATCGCGCGCATCATCGATGGCGTGAAACTGTCCGACCACGTGGGAGTTTGCCTTGACACCTGCCACATATGGGACGCCGGGTACGACATCGCGAACGACCTGGACGGCGTTATCGACGAGTTCGACCAGGTCATCGGCCTTGACCGGCTGCGAGCCATCCACCTGAACGACAGCCTGAACCCCTGCGGCGCGCACAAGGACCGCCATGCCCGCATCGGCGAGGGGCACATCGGGTTCGAGGCGCTCTCGGCAGTGACGCGTCACCCCGCCCTGCGCGATTTACCCTTCTACCTGGAAACCCCGAACGACAAGCTTTCGGGATGGGGCGAGGAGATCGCGAACCTGCGCGCCGCCTGGGAAAACGAATAACGGAGGGCGCGGCGAGTCTCGGGAGGGGGGCACCCCAGAAGCTCTCAGCCATGAAAGACGACCTCGTGCCACGACACCATGGAATTCGCTTTGCAGGCGGCATGCCGAGCCGCGGGAGGGGCTCTTCGGCGGCGCCCACAAAGCGAGTTCCGCAGCGAAGCGAGGACTGTTTGAGCGACTGGGCGTTGCCGAAGAGCCTCGCCTGGGCCGCCAGCCGATTGGAGCGAAGCGCAGTTGCGAGCGAGCCCTTCCCAGATCGCAAACCTATTGGTACGCTCGATAGCGGGCCTCGAGGCCAGAAAGCGGCAGCTTCACCTCGATGAGGCTTACGCCCGGCGTCCCGAGCATCTCCCCGTAGACCTGCGAAAACTCACTCGGAGTGCCCACCTTGCGATAAGGCACGTTGAAGGCAGCCGCCGCGTGGGAGAAATCGACGTCCTGGGGCGCCGAGAACAGGCGCGCGAAGTACGGCTCATCCGACGCCTGCGGAAGCATCTCGAAGATGCCGCCGCCGTTATTGTTCAACAGCACCACGACGATATTCGGAGCAGGCTTGCCGTGCTCGGCCGCAACCTGGGCGATTTCGCGCTGGAGCGCAAGCCCGCCCAAGTCATGCTGCAGCGTGAAATCCCCAGTGAGGAAGGTTGTCTGCTCGAAATGCTGCGCGACGCCAAGGGCGGTCGACACCGTGCCGTCGATGCCGTTGAGCCCTCGGTTGCACAGCACGGCAAGCGGCTTGTCGCCTTTCACGTAGAAGGTGTCAATCGCGCGAATCGCCATCGAGTTCGCAGAGAACAAGCACGACCCCGCGGGCGCAGCCTTCAGGATCTCGCGCACGTACGCGCCTTCGGGACGAGGGGCGACAGCGAGATCGGAATCGGCGTCTCCTGCAACCTCGGCCCCATTGGCAGCTTTGCCCGTCACCCTCTCCTGCGAATCCTCCTCCACCGAAAGGATGCGCGCCCGTTCAGCCGCGTTCGCCTCGCGCCACGCGGAAAGGAAGCCCGCGCTCGCCTGCGCATCGCAATCGCACGCCAGCAAGGATCGCGCGAAATCGATCGGCGTACAAGCGACGAACAGATCGGTCATCGCATTGAAATCGCGCGTCTCACCTGCGTCTACGACAATCTCAATGGGACGCGCCGCAGCAAGCTTCTGCACGCAGCGCTTCGATACGGGGTAGCGCCCGAAGCGGATGACCACCTCTGGGGCGGGAAAATCGTCACGCCCGAAGACGTTGTCATAGTTGTCGATGACCGCCTCGTCACCAAGCGATCGTAGTCCCGAAAGCGGGTCAGCCAGAAGCGGTAAGCCGTATGCCTTCGCCCACGCCGCCATCTCGCGCGCCTCTTCCAAGCTCTCGCAAGTACCCTCGCCCGCAAGCACCAGCGCGCGACGCCCGCAAATAAGGGCCTTCACCTGGTCGCACACCGCTGCCGAAAGGCGGCTTACGGCAGCGACCTCGGGCCCGGCAATGCCCGCCGTCCCCACCAAGCCGCCCATGCCATCGAGCGCACTGCGTCCCGCCGAAAAGACCCCGGGCGTGGAAAAGTCAGGTTTCAGCGGCTCGTCGAAGGGGAAGTTCGCGTGCACGGGGCCCGCCATGCGCGAACACGCGCACGAGGCGACGGCATCGCCTTCGAGGGGAAGATACCCCCCGGGAAGCGCGCCCAAAACAAGCTCGCGAGCAGCCTGGCGCGCGAAGGAGACCGCTCGGGGCGAATCCTCCGCAAGAGGCATCTGGATGAAGCGGCGCACGTGGTCGCTGTAAGCTTTCACCTGGTCGCACGTTTGCGGCGCGCCAAGTCCCTGCAGGTGAGGCGGCCTGTCCCCCGAAAGCACGATCAGCGGCACGCGCGAGGTCTCAGCTTCCAGCACCGCGGGGTAGTAGTTCGCGAGCGCTGTGCCCGAGGTGCACACAAGCGCCACGGGGCGACCCGACGCCTTCGCCAGCCCCAGCGCGAAGAACGAGGCGCTGCGCTCGTCGATGTCCACATAAACAGTCATGCGCTCGGGCTCGCGCCTGCCGAGCTCGTACGCACACATGGCGAGCGCCGTCGAGCGCGAACCCGGACTCACCACCACCTCGCGAACGCCCCAGCGTGCAAGCTCGTCGAAAAACGCCGAAACGACGAGTGCCGTAGCCTGCTGTACCGAAGATGTCTCTGCCATCTCGCATTACCTTCCTTTGCCCGAGCCCGAAAACGCCCGCGCGCAACAGCCCCGCGACCGCATTTTTTCGCGGAGCATGCCGATGATTGACCTTGAAGAAGTATACTTTCGCCAACGACGACGCAAAAGGAAACACGAGGAGGTCGGCGTGCTTTTCATACTGACAGGTGATATCCAGATAGGCAAGACGCGCTGGCTCGAGAGCACGTGCCGAAAGCTCGCTACCGACGGCATCCCCTGCGCGGGCGTCGTAGCGCCCGGCGTTTGGGTCCCCTCAGAACACGGCGACGCCAACGGGTTCGAGAAGCTCGGCATCGACAATCTGCTCCTACCGCAAGGCGAACGCATTCCCTTCGCCCGCAGGCGCGATTTGGCGCAGGTCGAGGGAACGTTCGACCCGAACAGCCAAAGCGCGCAGATGCAGCTGGGATGGGAAATCTCCGACGAGGCGATATCGCAGGTGAACACCCATTTCGACCGCATCGCCGCCCGCACCCACCACAACGGACGCCAAAGCCTGCTCGTCGTCGACGAGCTCGGACGGCTCGAGCTCATGCGAAACCAGGGGCTCACAAGCGCGCTCACCCTGCTCGATGAGGGACCCAGCTCCGCTTTCCCCCACGCGCTCATCGTGGTGCGCGACGTGCTGGTCGACCTGGCACGCGAACGGTTCGCGCCCGCATGGGGCGACCCTACGCTCGTAGGCCCCACACAAGATGCGGAAGAGGCGATCCACCGCGCGTTCGAGGCGACCCGCTAAGCGCGGGGGGCCGCCCGCCACGTGCGCCGCGCCCCCCGGATACGAGGCGCACGCGCGACCCCGCCGGATGCGCGACCCCGCCAGATGCAAGGCGCATCCGCCGCGCATCTCAAGCGCGCCCATCGCATTCCACATTTCCCCACAACATAAAACGGGCCCGAAGCGGCGAGGCGCTCGGGCCCGAACATCACCGCTCGCGAAGAGCAGCTTGAAGCCTACTTCGACGGAACGGCGTGGGCCATCAGCTCGGCGATGTCCGCATCGGTAAGGTCGTAACCGTAGAACGTCTTGTAGTAATCCTTCGCCACATCGGTCGCGCTCGTGGAGAACTTGCCCGGGTAGAGCACGCGGGGCAGCCACTGCATGCCGAGCACCTGGTTCACCGACGGCGGGCTCGACAGCCAGTTATAAGGCGTCTTGGGTACCTGATAGTACGAGCCGCTCTGGATGGCATCGAGGGAAGCCCAGGTCGGATCGTTACCAGCGGCCTCGTAGAAATCGCCCGCATCCTTGCCGTTCGTGGCGAACAGGATGACGCCGGGGTTCCAGTTGGCGATCTGCTCGAAGCTCACCTCGTTGCCCGTGCCCGAACCGGTCGCCTTCTCGACGACGCCGATGTTGTTGGCGCACATGTCGACGACGCCTCCCTGGTAAGCGCCCTTCGCGATGATGTTGAGGCCGGAGTCGCCCACGCAGTAAAGCACGTTCGCGCGCTCAGACTCGGGAATACCCGCCATCACCGAAGTGGTCTCGTCGTAGGCCTTCTTGCAATAGTCCGCAAGCTCCTTCGCGCGATCGGTGGTGCCCAGAAGCTCACCGAGCATCGTGTAAGCCTTGTCGTAGGAATCGAGCGACGCCGCGATGTGGACGACGGGAATGCCGATCTGCTCCTGCAGCGTATCGAGGTCGTCTTTCATTCCGTCTTTCGCCTCGCCCACATCGATCACGATCTGCGGGTCGGCTGCAGCGACGGCCTCCTTGTTGAAATCGCCCTTGCTGCCGTAGATCTGACCGAAAACGTCGAGCGACGCATATTCGTTACCCAGGTATTTTGCCTGGTCGTCGGCTATTTTTGTTGCAAGGCCGACCATCTTCTCGGGAGCAATCGTCAAAAGCACGTTCTGCGCGAGCGGGCCGGAAGCCGCCACACGATCGATCTGCGCGGGAAGCTCCACTTCCCGTCCGAGCGAGTCCGTGAAGGTGCGCGTTGCCGGCGCCTCGGCCTGCGCATCGCTTTTCTGGTCACTTGACTCCTTCTGCCCACCGGAGCATCCGGCAAGCGAGAAAGCGAGCGCGAGCGCCATCGCAGTCGCCGCGATTGCGAATCCGATGCCGCGCTTCTTCGTCATCTCCATTCTTCCTCCTACAATCCTATTCTTCCCTGATTTCGCTTGTAGGCACGCATACGCGCACCTTGTCGCCATATAGTGAGTTGACCTCGACTTCCACACCGTAGATGCGCCCCACCAACTCGGCGGTGATCACATCCTTCGGGTCGCCGTACGCCTCGACGGTGCCGTCGTACACGACAAGCGTCTTATCGGCAAAGAGAAACGCCTGGTCAGGTTGATGAGTCGACTGCACAATGGAAAGCCCCTCGCGCGCAAGCTGCTTCACGCACGACAGCACGCGCACGGTGTTGCCGTAATCGAGCGCGCTCGTGGGCTCGTCCATCACGATCGTCTTCGCGTTCTGGGCAAGCGCGCGGGCGATCAGAACGAGCTGCTGCTCTCCGCCGGAAATGTGGGTGTACATGCGATCCGCCAAATGCCCGATGCCGATGCGCTCAAGCGCTTGTTCCGCCCGCTCGACCTGCTCGCGGCCAGGCGTCCCGAATATTCCCACGTCGGCGCCCGTGCTCATGAGCACGACGTCGCGCACCTTGTAGTTGTACACAGGGGCGTGGGTTTGGGGAATATAGGAAATCTCCCGCGCACGTTCGCGCACCGAAAGATCGCGCAAATCCTTGCCGTTTACGCGAATGACCCCCTCATAATCGCTGTTCAGGCACAGGATGCAGCGAAACAACGTCGACTTGCCCACACCGTTGGGCCCAAGCACGTTCACGAGCACGCCGTCCGGAATGCTCGCATTCACGTCGCGCAGCACCTGATGTTTCCCGTAGGAGAAGCTCACATGTTCGATATCTATACTCAAATCTTACGCTCCCTCGTGATGAGATAGAGGAAGAACGGCGCGCCGACGAACGCGGTCAGGATGCCGATGGGAATCTCGGATGTGGCCACAAGGCGCGCGATGTCATCCACAAGCAAAAGGAAGCTCGCGCCCATGAGCATACTCGCCGACAAAAGTTTGCGATAGTCGCAACCCACGAGCATGCGGCACAAATGCGGGATGACCAGGCCGACCCAGCCCACCATGCCCGACACCGCCACGCTCGACGCGGTGACAAGGGTGGCCGCAAGCAGAACGACAACGCGCATCCGCTTGGCGTTCACGCCCATCGTGGCGGCCTCGTCGTCGCCCATGGTAAGGATGTTGATGCGCCAGCGCATGGCGAACAGCACGACGCACCCGATAATCATCGGAGCAGCGACCAGCGTAACATCGGACATCTTGGCGCTCGTTAAGCTTCCCATCAGCCAATACGTAATTGCGGGAAGCTGGTCGGTGGGGTCTGCGATCAATTTGGTGAACGAGACGCCCGCCTGGAACAGCGAGCTCACCATAACGCCCGCGAGCACCACGACAAGGATGCGGTTTCCCTTCGCCCGACTCGATATGAGTAGCACGAGAAACACCGTCGCGATAGCGAAGCAGAACGCGAACAGACTCGTGGCAAACGCGCTCGCCCCCAAAAGAATGGCAATCGCGGCTCCAAGTGCCGCGCCTTGGGACGCGCCCAGGATATCGGGCGACACAAGCGGGTTTTGGAAGGTTCCCTGGAACGCCGCGCCGGCGGCCGCAAGGCAGCAACCCACCATAAGCGCAAGCAGAATGCGCGGCAGGCGAACGTTGAAGAACAGCGTCTGCTGCTGGTTCGTCCAAAACTGGTCGATGGGAAATACCTGGCCAAGCAGCATGCAGATGGCCTCATGGGGCTCGATGGGGAACTTGCCGAGCATAAGCGAGACCGACGTGATGACAACCAAGATCACGGCAAGAGCCATGATGACGAAATCTTCGCGCAGGGAGATTCTTCTCCCCGTATCTGTTCCCTCGAGCTTCGGCACATCGTTCCCTT
>USJN01000078.1 GCA_900554945.1 uncultured Coriobacteriaceae bacterium
CCTAGTGCCGTCGCCAGCGTCGTCGGGGCCGCCGCATCGGTGACGCTTGTGCTCTCGCGAGACATACCGCAGATGAACGACTTCATGCTCCCGTCGATGATCGCCTGCGTGGCGGTGCTTGGCTGGCTGTATATGCAGTGGGGCCGCTTTTACGCTCTGCTTGACACGCGGCTCATGATTCTCTGCGCATTCTCTTCCGGATTGGTGGGCTCGCTGCTCAAGACTTTTGTGCATTTCGTCCCGAGCACGATCGGCTTTATCGTCACGGTTTCGCTCCCGATGATATCGGCGTTCACCGCATCGTGGGCGATTTGCAATGCGCCGCAGTCGGAGAAACCCGCTATCCGCTTTGAGGCCAAGAGCGTGCTGCGCAATTTGGCGAAGGTGCTCGTCGCCATCGTGCTTTTCAGCTTCACCACCGCGTTCGCGATCAACGCCAACGTCGTGAACCAAAGTGCTATACCGAGCCTCTATTTCATTCTCGCAAGGTTACTTGAGATGGCGATATCGCTCGCTGTTCTCTTCTACGTCGGCTTTCAAGGGAAATCTTTCAACTTCTCCGAACTCTGGCGCATCGTCCTTCTCATTTTGGCGGTTGACCTCGTTTGCGTGGTCACGTTCCCCGCTAACGCCAGCGTGCATTGCCTTGAGAGCAGCGTTTGGGACCTGCTGGTTTTATGCACATGGGTCACCGCTGCGGACATCTCGCGCCATACCCGCGGCAATTCGCCTCTGGTTTTGGGCTTTGTCTGGCCCTTGTATTCCCTCCCGTTTGCGATCGGAACGCTGCTTTCGCCCGTCCTCGCACCGCACGGCATAAGCGCCGGCCAGGTGTCGCTTCTGATGCTGACCCTTCTGGTGGTCTCTTCCATTTGCCTCGAATCGCGCGATCAGGACACTAAGTGGCTTTTCTCCGATCTTTGGGGCGAAGCGAGCGTCCGGCAAGGCGGCGTCGATAGCCTCGATGATCGCTGCGAGCAACTCGCGAAAGAGCACGATCTGACCCCGCGAGAGCAGGAGATCATGCAGTATCTCTGCAAGGGTCGTACGAAGGCGTACATCGCAGAGGCCTTATACCTTACCGAGAACACTGTGAAGACGCACTCGAAGCGCATCTACACCAAACTCGGGATCCATAGCAAACGCGAGCTTCTTGACTTGGTCGAGCGCTAGGGAAGCGCGGCGGCTAAGCAACATACCGAAAGGGTGCGCGCCTTGTCGGCCGATGTGTGCCTCGCGGGGGCGCTGAATGCGAGATTGACCCTTTTCGACAACTGTCTGTGGCAATAACACCCTAAACGGGGGATAGTGATTTCTTGAAAAAGCGCTTATGGTAGGGATGTTCGAAAAGGCAATCAGGGGAGGGGCCGCTATGAACTCGAAGACAAAGCGCCGCATGGCGGTGGTGACGGGAATTATCGTAGTCGTGCTCGTTTTGGTGCTGGCCTTTGTGGGCGGGTCGGGATCGGCGAAGGCGGTCACGCTCGCCGAGGCGGCATCGGGAGACTATGCGGGTTCCGATAAGGCGCTGCAGGTGACGGGCAATGTGGTCGAGAACTCGTTTTCCACCGAAGGTAATGTCCTCACCTTCGACATCTACGACCCCGACGGCGACGCTTCCCAAAAGCTGCATGTCACCTATGACGGCGGCGTGTCCGCAACGTTCGGCAACGATGTGGTCGCCATCTGCACGGGCAAGGTACAGCAAGACGGTACGCTGCGCGCCTCGCAGCTTGTCACGAAATGCCCCTCGAAGTACGAGAACGCATCCGACGCGCTCACCGTCTCGAAGCTTTTGGGCTACGGCGACAAGGTGCTCGACAAGCCGGTGAAGGTCTCGGGAACGCTGGCTGAAGGCACGCTTTCCCCCGCAGGTTCCAGCCAGCGCTTCGTGCTTCAGGATGCCTCGGGCTCGCAGAGCGTTCCCGTGTGTTTCGACGGCGCGCTTTCCGACGACGTTAAAGGTGGCGCCTCCCTCGTCGTGACGGGTTCTCTTTCCGATGGTGGCCTGTTCACCGCGACGCAAGTTGCCCTGGAAGGATAGGATTACATGTCGACGATCGGACTTCTCGCGCTTTTGGTCGCCTTCGCAGCGACGGTGGTCTCCGCCGCATGTCTGTTTGGAGGCTATCTGATCGGCCTCAAGCGTTCAACTGAGGCGGGCGATGCGCTCATCTGGGCGGGGCATATCGCGGTTTTCCTCGCTGCGGCGATGCTCACAGTGTGCTGCGGCGTGCTCGTGTACTGTTTCTTCGCAGGCGACTACTCCATCGAGTACGTGCTCAACCAGCACAGCAACGCCTCGGGCGAGCTTGCGTGGCTCTACAAGCTGTCGGGTTTGTGGGCGGGGCGCGAAGGGTCGCTTCTGTTCTGGGCATGGCTCATCTCCGTGTTCTCGTCGGTGGTCGCGGCGCGCGATTTGAAGAATCCTCGCAAGCTCGACTCCATGGCGCTTCTGGTGCTTATGGTGGTGCTCGCGGCGTTCGTCGGGGTGATGCTGTTCTCGGAGAGCAACATGCCCTTTACGCTGACGCCCGACAAGTACTACGGCAAAGACGGCAAGCTCACCACTGCGGCGTCTCTTCTCGGCATGAACGCGCTGCTTGAGCATTGGGCGATGGCCATCCACCCGCCCACGCTGTTTGTAGGCTATGCGGGCCTTACCGTCCCCTTTGCTTACGCGATCGCGGCGCTCGTGGTAAACGATCCGTCGAAGGAATGGGTGGTACGCGCCGAGCGATATGCCCTCTTCTCGTGGTTGTTCTTAGGCATCGGCATCGGCCTTGGCGCCGTGTGGGCCTACGTGGTGCTCGGCTGGGGCGGCTACTGGGGCTGGGATGCCGTGGAAAACGCGAGCCTGTTGTCGTGGATCGTGGGCGTGGCCCTCATCCACAGCTTCACGGTGTACCGTCAGCGCGGGGCCTTCAAGCGTTGGAGCGTCATGTGCGCATGCGTCACGTTTGCCTTCGTGATTGTGGGAACCTTCATCTCCCGTTCGGGCCTGGTGCAGTCCGTGCATGCCTTCGAGGGCGATCTGGTGTCGCTCATGCTGTTCGGTGCGCTTATCGTGTGCTCGGTTCTTGCAGGCGCTGTCGGGCTTGCCATCAGGTGGAAGAGCTTTGGCTCGGCAAGCGCCGACGAGATGGAGAGCATGGCGTCGAAAGAGGCCGCGTACTATTTCAACAACGTGATCATGGTCGTGTTCGCCGTTCTTTTGGCGTACCTGACCGCGTCTTCCGCGCTGCCGAGTGTGCTGCCCTTCGGCGGCGAGCAGGTTTCGGCGGGCACGTACAACGCCATCGCGCGCCTGCTAGGCATCGTGTATCTGGCCATTTTGGCCGTGTGCCCCCTGCTTGCCTGGGGAAAAACCGACCCACACGAGTTTCTGCGCACGGCGCGCGTGCCTGCCATCTGCGCTTTTGTGCTGTTCGCGGTGCTCATGGTGTACTGGGCGACCTACCTGGTGCCGAGCTATAACGCTGCCCTTGCTGTCGGCGACACGAATGCGGAAGGCCTGGCGAGCGAGGGCCCTGCGGCTTACTACAACGGGTTGGCGGCTGTGGGCTTTTTGGTCGCGAGCCTACTCCTGTTCAACTCGCTGTTCATGCTTGTGCGCGCCGTCCGATCCTATGGGAAGGCGCACGATGCGAACGCTCTGGTGGCGCTGGGTGGGCTTTTGCGCCATAACGCCTCGCGCCTGGGCGGCTTCGTGTCACATCTTGCCATGGCGGTCATCCTGGTGGGGCTCATCGGCTCCTCGATGTATGTCACTGAAGTGACCGATTACGTGCCCTACGACGAGGCGTCCGACACGGCAGGGGAGAGCATGACCGTGCAGGATTTCACGCTCGCCTACGCATCGAGCTCGGTTGAGATGGCTGACAACAAAGACGACATCGTGTACACCGTCGTGTTCGACGTGTATAAAAAGGGGGACTACCTCGGTCAGGTCTCGCCTGCGGTACAGGTTGTGCAATCGACTCAGCAGCAGAAACTTGTCGCGAGCGTGATTTCGCTGCCGACGGAGGACTTCTTCGTGGTGTATCGCGGAGTGAACGATGACGGCGCATTCTCGATGGACGTTCGCGTGAATCCGCTCGTGAGCGAGGTGTGGTTTGGTTTCGGTCTGCTCATGGTGGGCGTTGCCGTGGCCACCTTCGGCGGGCGCGGTGCGAAGCGCACGGGGAAGAGCGCCGATGCGAAGGTTGCCGAGGATACCGTCGAGGTTGTCACTGGGAAGATTGTTACCGAGGCAGCCGCTGAGGCTGTTTCGAAGAGACAGACAAGCGGCATGGAGGCGTGATTGCGCATGGCTGAAGAAGACGTTCCCGCAATCAAGACAAAGCGCCTTTCGAAGGCGTTCGGCACCCGCAAGGCGGTCGACAATGTGTCGATTGAGGTGCCGGCGGGCGCATTCCTTTCCATTTTCGGCCCGAACGGCGCGGGGAAGACGACGCTTCTTCGCATGCTCTCCACGCTCTCGCGCTCCTCGTCGGGAAGCGCGCAGCTTATGGGCATCGACCTGAAGGAGGAGCCCGACCTTGCACGCGAGCACATCGGGTTCATCTCGCACGCGCCCATGCTTTACCCCGACCTGTCCGCCGAGCAGAACCTTACATTGTATGCCCAGCTCTATGGTGTGGTTGATGTGCCTGCTCGCGTGGAAGAGATGCTCGAGGCGGTGGAATTGAAGCACCGTCGCCTCGACACCGTGCGCACGTTCTCTCGCGGTATGATCCAGCGCCTCTCCATCGCCCGTGCCCTGATTCACGACCCCGATGTCGTGTTCTTGGACGAGCCGTACTCGGGCCTCGATCCGCATGCGGTGGAAATCTTCGACGAGCTTATTGCCCGCCAACGAGAGGGGCGCACGTTTATCATGGTGAGCCATGATTTGCGCAAGGGCTATTCCATGTGCACGCACGCGCTGGTGCTTGCGCGCGGCCGTGTGGTCGCCCTCGACGCCAAGGAGAACCTCGATTTCGATGAGTTCGAGGCGCTCTATCGCGAGACTGTCGGAATGGGGGTGGCGTGATGGCGCGCAAGATGAGAGACGATGCTGCGGGGTTTGCCGCCTCGGGCCGCGAACGCGCGGTTGAGCTTCGCAAACCTTCTACGTTTGCCCAGTACAAGACGCTGCTCATGAAGGACTTGCAGCAGGAGTTCCGCACTAAAGAGCTGCTTACCTCCATGGGCATTTACGCGCTTTTGGTGCTCATTGTCTACGGAGCCTCGCTTGGGCAGTCGGTGCGGGCGTCTGAGGTGCTTCCCATTGCGGGTGGCCTTCTGTGGGCGCTCATCGTGTTCACCTCGCTTTTGGGCCTTGGCCGTTCGTTCGCGCACGAGAAGGAGCAGGGCTGCATGGAGGGAATCCTCCTCGTGCCTCTCGACCGTGCCGTGGTGTTTCTGGCGAAGGCCACCTCGAACGTGCTGTTTTTGCTGGTGGTCGAGGTAATCGCCGTGCCGTTGTTCGCGTTTTTCTTCCTTGCGGGAGCCTCGCTTGCCGAAACAACGCCCTATGCCTTGCTGCCGCTTTTGGTGGGCACGGTTGGCATTGCCGGCGTCGGCACGTTGCTTTCCACTATCACGGTGAACACGCGTGGGAGAGATGTCATGCTCGCGGTGCTGTTCGTGCCGATCGTCTTCCCGCTTCTGTACGCGTGTGCATCGGCGACCACGGCGATGATCGCCGGCACTGCGGGCGCATGGGACGTTTTCTTGCCTTCGATGGCGCTTGCGTGCGGCTACGATGCGATCATGCTGCTGGCAAGCTGGGCACTGTATGATTTCGTGATTTCAGCGTAGGAGTTTTCGCCGGTCATCGATGGTTCGACTGGGCTGGTGGAGTGCGGCTTTGGAGCAAAGGAAAGATAGGAGACAAGCCATATGGCGAATAAGAGACCTTGTAAGGTTCCCGAAGCAGGGCAGTGGCCCGACAAGATAGCGCCCTGGGTGCTACTAGCGGGTCTTGTGCTTTCTACGGTGGGCTTTCTCATGGCGTTTCTGTACGCGGGGCCGGTGTCGGGCGCCACGGTGGACGGCGCCGAGCTTATTGGCGGGCAGATGATTTCGAACAAGTTGCTTCTCTCGCAGAAGATTTTCTACTTCCATATGCCGGTTGCCATCGTGTCGTTCGTGGCGCTTGCGTTCGGGGCGTTCTACTGCGTGCGCTTCCTCATGACGAAGAATCGGCGCTTCGACACCTGTGCGCGCGTGGCGTTCGAAATAGCGCTTCTGTTCGTCGCTGGCACCATGATCACGGGTGATCTGTGGACGCGATTCGAGTGGGGCGTGTGGTGGACGTGGGATCCGCGATTGACGACCTATCTTATTTTGATGCTCATTGTGATTGCGTATTTCGTGCTTCGCAATGCTATCGAGGAGCCTGAGCGCTGTGCGACGTATGCCGCGGTCATCGGCATCATCGCGTTTGTCGACGTGCCTATCTGCTATATGGTGACGCGTCTTATCCCGTCGAGCATCCACCCTGTCGTTCTGCGCGAAGGCGGCATGTCGGGGGATATGGCGGCGACGCTCGTCATGTGCCTTCTGGGCCTGATGTGCGTGGGGTTTGCGCTCTATCGCCTGCGTTTTCGCCAGGTGCGTCTGACCGAGCGCGTCGAGACGCTGAAACTTGCCGTCGAGGAAATAGAGGAGAGATAAATGAATCCCGTTCTTGCTGATATCTATAGCACCATTCTGCCGTCTGCCCCGTTCGTCATCGCAGCTTATGCACTTTTGTGGGTGGCACTTTTGGTGTTCATCCTCGCGATTATGCGCGGCATCAAGAAGAGCGAGGCCCAGATGGCTGTGCTCGAAGAGGCGCTGGAGGATTTGAAGGAAAAGCAGGCGTAAAGCGCCTTGGGGGCGCGGATTTCGCGCCTCGAACGCAGGTGTGCGCGAGCGCTGTGCGTTGGCATTGAGAAGCGCGCGAGATGCAT
>USJN01000079.1 GCA_900554945.1 uncultured Coriobacteriaceae bacterium
GGGGTGCGCAGGCTCCGATACGCAGGGGGCGCCTGTCGGCGGCCAGCTCGAGGGGAATTCCCCCCGCGGTGTCTTCGTCACGTTCGAGGGCGGTGACGGCGTGGGGAAATCAACCCATATCCGCTATGTCGCCAATGAGCTTCGCCTCGCGGGACGCGAGGTCGTGTGCCTGCGCGAACCGGGAGGCACGGGTATCGGCGAGTCGCTTCGGGCGATGGTGCTCGACCCCGACAACGGCGAGATATCGAGCGAGGCCGAGCTCTTGATGTACGAGGCCGCCCGCGCCCAGCTGGTTCGCGAAGTGATCCGCCCTGCCCTTGAGCGGGGGGCGGTGGTGCTTTGCGATCGATTCTCAGATTCGACGATCGCCTATCAAGCCTACGGGCGCGGTCTTCCCCTCGATTTCGTGCGCCGCGCGAACGCGTTCGCCACGGGCGACATCGTTCCCGACCGCACCATCCTCCTCGTGCTCGGCAACACGCGCAAAAGCCTTGCCCGAGCGACGGGGGCTGGCGCGGGGGATCGGATGGAACAGGCGGGAGAAGTATTTCATTCACGTGTGAACAGGGCTTTTCTGAAGCTTGCTAAGCGCGACCCGAAGCGAATCCGCATCGTGCGCTCCAGCTCGTCGCGCAAAGCGACCGTCGCTGCCGTCGCCGCCGAGCTTGCCGATATCCTTCCCGAGCTTTCTGCCCGCGCGGAAGGTGCGATGCCTTCCCAGCCTGCAGCTCCCCACGCGGAGGGCGCGGCCAAGGGCAAACCACAGGCGAAGCGCAAGCGCGGCGGCCGGGGGAGGAGGGGGAATCGTGGCTGACGCGTTTGAGAACATATTCGGCCAGCCGCGGGTGCGCGATTTCTTGCGCGCGAGCGTCCGCGGCGGGCACGTGAGCCAAGCGTATCTGTTCTGCGGCCCTGCCGGCTCGAACAAGACTGCTGCCGCATACGCGCTCGCCCAGGCATACCTCTGCCCAAAGGGGGCGAAGGGCCCGCGCGGAGGTTTGTGCGGGGCATGCGACGCCTGCTCGCGCATTGCCCGACGCAAGCATCCCGACGTGCGCTACTATGCGCCCGAGGGTGCGGGCGGCTACCTGGTCGAGCAGATCCGCGAGATCGTGTCGGACGTTTCCTATGCCCCCATCCAGGCGAAGTCGAAGGTCTATATCCTCGACCGCGTGGACATGCTGGGCACCGCCGCGGCGAACGCCTTCCTAAAGACGCTCGAGGAGCCGCCCGCCAACGTGATGATTGTCCTTTTGGGCCGCACGCGGGAAAGCGTGCTCCCGACGATCGTCTCGCGCTGCCAGGTCGTCCCGTTCCGCCACATCCCTGCAACCGAGGCCGCGGGCATTATCCGTCAGAACACGGGCGCCTCGATCGAGACCGCGCGCATCGCCATCGAGGCATGTTCGGGTTCGATCACGCGCGCGTGCGAGTTTTTGAGGTCCAACGACAGCCTCGCCTTCCGGAGGGGCGTGGTCGACGCGATGTCGCGGCTCGCCATCGCCGACGATTGGGATATCATAGAGCTCGCTGCCGGTCTCGTGAGAGCAGCGAAGGCGCCGCTCGACGATGTCCGCGCGGCGCTCGAGGCGGAGCTTTCCGAGAACGCCGACTTCCTGGCTAAGTCGGCGATTCGCCAGATCGAGGCGCGCAACAAGCGCCAGATTACGGCGAAGACCTCGCAGGCGCTCCATCAGGTTTTCTCGATTGCGAGCTCTTGGCTGCGCGATGTGATGGCGACCTGCGCTGGAACGCCCGAGTTCATCGTGAACGTCGACGTCAAGGCGCAGATCGAGATGGCCGCTGCGCGCACCGACGAGGCCCGAGCGGCCGCCGCGCTGGCCGCGCTGCGCGAAAGCGATGAGGCTATCTCGTATAATGTTTCCCCAGAAACGTGCATCGATGCGATGCTGTTTGAAGTGAGAGAGGTTCTGTATGGTTCGAGTCGCGCCCATTAGGCTCGCATTCAATCCGCGCACGCTGTGGTTCGACCCGCGTGATCTGGATATTCATAACGGCGACGACGTGGTAGTGCTCACCGCGCGCGGCGTCGAGTTCGGTCATGCCGCCGGCGACGTCTTCGAGATCGACGAAGACCAGGTGAAGAAGTTGAAGTCGCCGCTCAAGCCCGTGAAGCGCATCGCCACGCCCGAGGACGTGGAGCGCGCTGGCGAGATGGAGCGGCTCGGCCGCGAGGCGCTGCCCATCTTCAAGGAGATGGCGGCCGAGGCGAACGGGGACATGCATCCGGTGTCGGTGGAATACCTGCTTGAGGGCGACAAGGCGGTCTTCTACTTCGAGGCGGAGGAGCGCGTCGACTTCCGCGAACTTGTGCGCAAGCTCGCCTCGCGCTTCCATGTGCGCGTCGACATGCGTCAAATTGGCGTGCGTGATGAGGCGCGCATGGTCGGCGGCCTCGGTCACTGCGGCCAGGAGCTGTGCTGCGCCCGCTTGGGCGGCGAGTTCTGCCCCGTGTCCATCCGCATGGCCAAGGAACAGGACCTCTCGCTCAACCCGCAGAAGATTTCCGGCGTGTGCGGGCGTCTCATGTGCTGTTTGCGCTACGAGTTCGACGCGTACAAGGATTTCAAGAGCCGCGCCCCCAAGCAGAACGCCACGGTGAAAACGCCTGATGGCCCGGCGAAGGTTGTCGACCTGGATGTGCCGCGCGAGGTCGTCTCGGTGCGCCTTGAGGGCGAGAAGCCCGTTCGCGTGCCGCTTTCCGCCTTCGATGCGCCCGAGGAGGGAACGCGCCCGAACACGATCGGGCAGGAGGCGTGGGACGAGGCGAACGCTCCCGAGGAGCCGGAGTTTACCTCCAATGCGCTCTTCTCGACCGACCAGTTCACCGGCAGGGACAAGCTCGCGGAAGCGGGCAGCGTGCGCCGCACAGGTTCCTCGAAGCGCTCGCGCAAGGGCGCTGCAGACGAGCGCCCGGCCGAAGAGCCGCATCGCGGGCGCCGTCGCCGGTCGACCAAGGTCTCTGCGGAAAGCGATCGCTCCTCCAAGCAGGATTCTCAGGAGAAGAAACAGGACAAGCAGGCCTCCCGCGGGTCCTCTTCCAAGCGCAAGCCACGCCGGCGCCCCGATCAGAAGGCGGGCGAGAGCAAGCAGGGCAAGCAGTCCGCGGAGCGCTCGGCCAAACATCAAAAGCCGCAGCGCGCCAAAGAGGAGGGGAAAGGCCAGCAGAAGTCGGGCCCCCGCCCCGGTCAGAAGTCCTCGGGTCTTCGCGCGAAGCCTCAAAAGCAGGCATCGTCTTCGGGGTCGCGTCAGCAGGGAGAGGGCGGCCAGCGTCCTGCGCAGGGCGGCGCTCCCTCGCAAAACGAGCATCGTCGCGCGCGCAGGCGCTCGCACAAGGCCGGCAGCAGCTCGCAAAACGAAGGCTAAGGAGAGCAAATGCCCATTGACTACGCGCTTTTGACGGACTTGTACGAGATCACGATGGCTCAGGGCTATCGCGATTCCGGGCATGAGAACACCGAGGCATGCTTCCATATGTATTTCCGCGACACCCCGTTCAAAGGGGGCTATGCCATCGCATGCGGCATGGCGCAGCTTGCGGACATGGTGGACACCTACGCCTTCTCGGGCGAGGACATCGACTATCTCTCGAAGATTCCCGCCCCGGGCGGCGGCGCGTTGTTCGCTGCCGATTTCCTGGAATGGCTGCGCGACTTCAAGCTGACGGTCGATATCGATGCCGTGCCCGAGGGGCAGGTCGTGTTCCCGAACGAGCCCCTCGTGCGTGTCAAGGGCCCGATTATGCAGTGCCAGCTGCTCGAGGCGGCGCTTCTCAACTGCGTGAACTTCCAGACGCTCATCGCGACCAAGGCCGCGCGCGTGTGCCTTGCGGCGCAGGGTGCGCCCGTGGCCGAGTTCGGCCTGCGCCGTGCCCAGGGCGCAGGCGGCGGCCTGTGGGCGTCGCGCGCGAGCATCGTGGGCGGCTGCGCGTCGACTTCGAACGTGCTCGCGGGCAAGATGTTCGACCTCCCCGTGTCGGGCACGCACGCCCACTCGTGGGTCATGGCGTTCCCCTCCGAGCTCGAGGCGTTCCGCGCCTACGCGGAGGCGTTTCCCAAAAACTGCACGCTGCTCGTGGATACTTACAACGTCGAGCAGGGTATCGACAACGCGATCACCGTCGGCCTTGAGATGCGCGAGCGCGGTGAGAAGCTCTCGGGCATCCGCATCGACTCGGGCGACTTGGCGTGGCTTGCGAAGATGGCGCGCCGCAAGCTCGACGCGGCTGGCTTGACCGACTGCGGCATCGTGCTTTCCAACGACCTCGACGAGTACACGATCCAATCGATTCTCGAAGAGGGCGCCCAGGTGAGCGCCTGGGGCGTGGGCACGAAGCTCGCCTGCGCCTACGATCAGCCCACCCTCGGCGGCGTTTACAAGCTTTCCGCGACGCGCAAGCCGGGCGGCGAGTGGGTCGATCATCTGAAGATCTCCGAGTCGGCTAAAAAACTCACGTTCCCCGGCGTCCTCGACGTGCGCCGCTACTACCACGAGGACGGCCACATCGCAGGCGACATGGTGTTCGACACCAACGCCGGTGTGCAGGAGTGCGAGACGATCGTCGATCCGCTCGACTCGCTGCGCCGCAAGCGTCTGGGAGGCAAGCGCTTCGAGACGCTGCTCGCGCCGCTCGCGCGCAACGGCAAGACGGTGCTCGCGCCTAAGTTCCGCGATGCGCTCGCCGCGAGGGAGCGTGCGAGGGCGGGGCTTGCCACGCTCGACGAGAGCCAAAAGCGCATGCTCAACCCGCATTCGTATCCGGTGGGACTCGAGCACGGACTGTTCGAGCACCGAAGCGATCTGGTCGCGAAGTTGCGCGGCTTCGAGTAGTGGGTGCAATCTGATACGCCGGCGCCGCAACGAACGGTGCCGCATGAGATAGGAGAATGAATGCCAGCCTGCAACCTGATTATCGATTCCTGTTGCGATCTGCCCTTCGAACTGGTCGATCGCGAAGGCATCGAGCTGATCGAGTTTCCCTACATCGCCGGTGACGGCGAGCATTCCGATGATATGTACCGCTCGCGTTCCGCGCAGGACTTCTTCGATTCGATGCGCAACGGCGACGAGCCCTCGACGGCCCAGGTTCCGATCACGATGTACCAAGACGTGTTCACCCGCGCGATCGAATCCGGCGTCCCGACGGTGTGCCTGAGCTTCTCAAGCGGCCTGTCCGGCAGCTACAACACCGCTATGATCATCCGCGACCAGCTCGTGGCCGAGCATCCCGAAGCCGAGCTGTACGTGGTCGACACGCTGTTGGCATCGATTGCCGAAGGGTTCTTGGTCTATGAGGCCATTCGCCAGCGTGACCGGGGGCTTACCGCCAAGGAGATGGTGGATTGGGCCGAGGAAGCGCGCTACTACATCGACGCCGAGTTCATGGTCGATGATCTCGAGGCGCTTCGCCGTGGCGGCCGCATCCCCGCCTCGGTTGCGCTCGCCGGATCGAAGCTCGACGTGAAGCCGCTGCTCAACATCGCGCTCGATGGCAAGCTTTCGCTCACCGGCGTCGCGCGCGGACGGAAGAAGGGCATCAAGCAGCTTGCGGAGTACTATGCAAAGCATGTCTCGGACGAAGGGGCTGCGCGCTTCGCCGTTATCGGCAACGCCGACTGCCCGAAGGATGCCGATCGCCTGAAAGAGGCGCTTTCGAAGATCGACGAGAATATCTTGTTTCTGGAGAGCAGCATCGGCCCGGTCATCGGGTCGCATGTGGGGCCGGGCATGCTGGCCGTGGTGTTTTGGGGCAAGGACCGCCGCGAGGAGCTTTCCGTGGCCGACCGCATCGCCCGTAAAGTGAAAGGCAATTAGGGGGTCCCATGCGTTATATCTTTTTCGGTGACGAGAATTTCCACGACGATATCGCCGTGCGCTTGGCGAACGCCGGCTTCGAGCGCTGCGCCGATATCGAGGAGGCAAGCGCCATCATCACGTTCTGCACCTCGCAATCGGCGCTCGAAGACGCGTACTTCGACGAAGGCGGGTTCGTCCAGTCGGCGCATCCCGGCGCGGTGCTCATCGACTTCTCCGCATCGACGCCCGGTTTTGCGCGCGAGCTCGGTGCGGTCGCCACGGTGAGCGACCTGGGGTTTGTCGAGGCGCCGATCGCCCTTGAGGACATGCTCGATCCGCGCCCCTTCGACGAGGATAACCTCGTTTGCTACGTCGCTGGCGAAGAGGACGCTGTCGCCGCGGCGCAGGGGCTTCTCAATGCGGTCTGCGATCGTGTGGTGGAATGCGGCTCTGCAGGAACGGCACAGCTCATGCGTGCTGTTCGCACTCTGCAGGAGGCGGCTGCCGTCGTCTCCGCAATCGAGGCGAACGCGCTGGTTCGCGCCGCGCACCGTGCCGCTTTGGGCAACGGCCTCTCCGACGTGGCGATCTCCGGACTCTCCGAGCCTGCGGAGCGCATGCTCGAGGCGGTTCGCGATCAGCGCTTCGAGGGCGCGTTCACGGCGGAGATGTTCCTCTCAGAGCTGCAGGCAGCGCTTGCGAGTGCTGACGATGCCGATTTGATCCTTCCACAGGCGGAATCGACGATGCACCTCGTGGAGCTGCTCGAGGTGATCGGAGGCTCGTTCAAGTCGCCGGCAGCCTTGGCGTTGGTCTACGGCGAGGAAGCCGAATGCGCCGAGAATGGTCTCGACTGGTCGCGTGCTGAGGAAGCATATGGTCAGGGTTCTGACGATGACGACGACTACAGCTACGATGACGAGGAAGACGATTGCGGCTGCGGTCATCATCACGACCACGGCGGATTCGGGTACTCGGCGAACTAAGCTTGGCTGCCCTGGTTATGATTCGCGCGAATGTTGCGAATTGAGTTGACCTGTCCGCTCGGGAGCAGCGGCGCCACCTCCGTGCTCAAACAGTCCTGGGCTCGCGCGAACGTGCCAGA
>USJN01000080.1 GCA_900554945.1 uncultured Coriobacteriaceae bacterium
TATGCGAGAGAGGGAACGCATGATTATTCGACCGGCAACCCATTCCGACGTTGAGCGTATGGACGAGATCTGCGAGGCGGCGAAGGCAGCCATGCGGAACATGGATATCGATCAGTGGCAAGACGGCTACCCCAACCGCGCATGCTGGGAGGCGGATGTCGACGACGGCTTCGCGTACGTGGCGGAAACCGACGAGGGAACGGTTGCGGGAATGTTCGCCCTCGTCACCAACGCCGAGACGCGCGACCCAGAGCCCTTGTACGGCGTAATCGACGGCGCATGGCTCACATCCACAGCAAACTACGCTGTCGCGCACCGCGTTGGCGTGGCCGCGGAGGCAAAGGGCAGAGGCATCGCGGGAACGATGCTCAACTTCGCGTGCGACAAAGCCGCTCAGATGGGGCTTGCCTCGGTCCGCATCGACACTCATGCCGACAACAAGCCCATGCAGCGTGCCCTCCGTAAAGCCGGATTCAGCTTATGCGGCGTCATCACCCTAGTGGAGGGAAACGATGCGGGAGCGCAACGGATCGCATTCGAGAAGCTCGTGTAAGCGCACCCGCATAGCAACCGGCGCCTGTCTGCGTGATGAGTACAGCAAGCAAAACCAACCGAGCCCACGGCATGTCGCGCGACGTCAAGCGAGGCCGAGACGCCCGTCGTCCGACGCTCGACGACAAGTAAGGTCCTGCTGGGCTCGCCGCCTGCCGCCCGACGGCGAGCCAAACCACCGAGCTTGCCGCCCGTTGCCAAACGAGGCAACCGAACGATGACCCGTCACGCATAGGGGCTTTACCGCAGCAGCTTCGACCGCAAATAAACGGGAAAATAAGTTAGATTCCGTAGAATTCAGGCTTCAACGAACGGCTCGTCAGATCGCGAGCGAGTGATTTCGGGTCAGCACCCTCCCACACTACGGAGCGGACTGCGTCAGCGATAGGCAGATCGACACCGTAGCGGTCGGCGAGCACCTTTACGTTGCGGCATGCGTTGGCGCCCTCGGCGACCATGTGCGTCTCGGCGGTGAAATCCTCGAGCGTCTTGCCAGCTGCAAGCATCTCGCCGAACGTGCGGTTGCGCGAATGGTGAGACATGCATGTAGCGACCATGTCCCCCGTACCCGCAAGCCCCATGCAGGTGATCGCATTGCCACCGCAGGCCACCACGAGCCGGCTCATCTCGGCCAGGCCGCGCGACACGAGGAGCGCCGCAGTGTTGTCGCCGAACCCAAGCCCGTAGGACATGCCCACGGCAATCGCGACCACATTCTTGAAAGCGGCGCACAGCTCCACCCCGCACGCGTCCTCACTCGTATAGGCACGGAACGACTCGCACGCGAACAGCTCCTGGAAAAACGCTGCCGTATCAGGCGATTCGCTCGCAATAACCGTGGCAGCGGGAACGCCGCGCACCACTTCCTCGGCGTGGTTGGGCCCCGAAAGCACGGCAAATCGGCTGCGATTGCCCATCTCGGCGTCGAGGATGTCGATGGGGAGAAGCCCACTGCCCTCCTCGATGCCCTTCGAGCACACGACGACGGGGAAGTCGGAGTCGACCACGTCGGCTAAGGCGCGCGCCGCCCCGCGCACGAGCGTCGAGGGCGTCACGATAACGGCCGCGCGTGCGCGCAGCAGCGTATCGCGATACGAAAGTGTGGCAACAACGTCGGGATTCAGCTCGACATCGCTAAGGTAGCGAGGGTTCTTGTGCTCAGAGTTGATCGCCTTCACCACTTCGGGCTTGCGTGCCCAAAGCCCCACGTTATGGCCGTTGTTCGCAAGCACCTGCGAAAGCGCGGTGCCCCAAGAGCCCGCGCCGATAACCGAAACCTTCATGCGCTACTCCTTTGCCTTGTCTCCGATGCGGCGCTCGGTCCCCATTGCGAGGCGATGGATGTTGCCGCGATGCGCCCAAATAACAACGAGTGCAGTGACCAGGCACAACACCCATGCAATCGGGTCGAATGCCTGGAAGAGGAAGTAGTACGCCGCAAAAATCGGGCACACGATCGCCGCCGCGAGCGAGCCCGCCGACACGAATCGCGAGATAGCGACCACCACGGCGAAGACGGCGATCTCCAGAAGCGCGCCCATCACGCCGAAGGTCACGAACAGGCAGCCAACCGCGACCGCGATTCCCTTACCGCCCTTGAACTTGAGCCAGGGGCTGAAGATATGCCCGAGCGTGCAGCAGAGGAAGGCAAGCGTCACCACCGTGGAAGCGCTCACCGGCGAATCGGCCGCCACGCCGGCGCCGGGGATGAAGTTCGCCAGCACGAAAAGGGCAATCAGGCCCGAGAGCAGGCCCTTGCCAAAATCGAGCACGAACACCGCGACACCGCCCTTCTTGCCCATGGTGCGCATGGCGTTGGTGGTCCCGATGTTGCCGCTGCCGTGCTCGCGGATGTCGGTATGGAACACCGACTTCGAGATGATGAGTCCCCAGGGAATCGACCCCAAAAGGAAGCAGACAACAGCAAGCAGCACGAGCGAGAACAAAACAAACTCCTTTGCAAACAGCAACCAACAAGCAGCAATCGCGCCCGAAACAAGGCAGCCCGAGAACTCGAAGCTCAGGCGCAACCAGGGCAGCGATCAAGGCGAACCGAAATGACACCGACAACGGGGACTGCAGGCGGCAGCCCCGCGCGATCAGCCTAGTCCTTCTTCTTGAATTTGAGGCGGATGGGCGTACCCTCTAAATCGAACGTCTTGCGCAGACGGTTCTCCAGAAAGCGCTCGTAGTTGTCGGTCACCAGGTCAGGACGATTCACGAACACCGTGAAATGCGGCGGGCAGGTGCCCGTCTGCGTGACATACTTCATGCGCAGCACGGCCTTGCCCTGCGACACCGTGTGGCCGGTCTCGCGGATGGAAGACAGCCACGAGTTGAGCTTGTTGGTGGAAATCGTCTGGCTGAAACCGGCGTAGGCCTTGTCGACAGCGTCCCAGATGCGGTCGACCTTCTTGCCTGTGAGTGCGCAGGTGGCGACGACGGGCGCATAGCCGACGAAGGTCATGCGGTCCTCGATGCGCTCGCGGACCTCGGCTTTCGCCTCGGGGCCTTCTACGAGGTCCCACTTGTTCAGCACGATGATCATGGCGCATCCGCGCTCGGCCGCAAAGCCCGCCACGCGCTGGTCCTGGTCGGTCAGGCCGATCGAGCCGTCGATCACGAGCAACGCGACGTCGGCGCGGTCGATGGCGCGCATCGCGCGGACGAAGCCGTAGTACTCCACGTCCTCGTCGATCTGGCTTTTGCGGCGCAGGCCCGCCGTGTCAACGATGCGGTACTTCTTGCCGTCGTGAACAACCACCGTGTCGATGGCGTCGCGCGTGGTGCCCGCCACATCTGAGACGATGGAGCGGTCGTTGTTGGTGAGACGGTTGGTGAGCGAGGACTTGCCCGCATTCGGGCGGCCGATGATGGCGACGTTGATGATGTCCTCGTCGTCTTCTTCATCCTCGAAGCTGCAATCGACTTTGCGCAGGTGATCAACCACCTCGTCGAGCAAATCGCCCGTGCCATGACCGTGCGTGGCGGAGATGGGGAACGGGTCGCCCAGGCCCAGCTGGTAGAATTCCCACAGCTCATCGAGCTTGTTAGGGGTGTCGAGCTTGTTGACTGCGAGCAGCACCGGCTTGGAAGTCTTGCGCAGGATGCGTGCAACCTCCTCGTCATCGGCGTTGATGCCGGTCTTGCCATCCACGATGAAGACGATCACGTCGGCCTCGTTGGTCGCCTCAAACGCCTGCGAGCGGATGGAGCCCTGGAACTGGTCTTCCGTGCCCATCTCGATGCCGCCGGTGTCGATCAGCTTGAACTCGATGCCGTTCCAGTCGGCCTTGTGGTACGAACGGTCACGCGTGACGCCGCGCATCTCGTGCACGATAGCCTCATCGGCCTCGGCGATTCGATTGACGAACGTGGATTTGCCCACGTTCGGGCGGCCTACGACCGCAACGATTGGTAATGCCATATTGGTCTATCCTTCAAAGCTCTTGGCGCGCAAATCAGCGGCCAGGCGGGCGATTTCCGGTAAAAATTCCGAACCGTTACAGGATACCACGGCCACATGCGCACCTGCGGCTTTTTCGATATCCGCAAGCGTCATGTCGTCGAGCGTCACCCCGTCATCGTTGAATACGACGCGCGGGATGCAGAAGAGGGCGAGCAGCGAGTCGCTCGGAGCGGGCGAGTCGGCGTCTTCGAGTGAGGCTGGCTCGTCAAGCGGCCCCTCCCCCAAGGCGGCATCTCGAATCGCACGCACGATATCGCAGCCGCAGAGAAGCCCCGTCACGTCAACGTTTCCGCCGAAGAAGTCGTTTTTCACGAACAGCGGGCTCGCAAGTCCCGCCACGGCGCTTTCCCCCACAAGGCGCGCCGCGAACCCGCGCGTAGCGTAACCGAACACCAGGCGCGCGACAACGTTGAACTTGCGAAGCGCTTGCGCGCAAACGGCGTCCGCGCCCGACTCCACGGCTCGCCGCCAATCGTCGGCAAACGAGCGCACGATTCCCACACCGTCCTCGAACATCTCGAACTCGCCGTAGCAGCTGGCGGGCGGAAGATGCTCGAGCAACGCGTCGCCATAGGCGTTGCAGTAGAACTCGTCGGCAGCAAAGGCCCAAAGGGTCCCCCGCTCGGCGAGGGCGCGTTTCTGAACAGGCTTTATAACCTCCATCGCGCGATAGGCGGCGTCGGGGTCGTCGAAGCTTTTCGTGAAGCACGTCTGATGCTTGGTGAACCCGAGCGGAACGATGCAGACGTCGAGGATCCCCGGCCGCGCGTAAGCCCACCCGAGCGTCTCGCGCAGCACTTCCCCATCGTTCTCATCGGGCATGAGAACGATTTGTGCGTGGAATTCGATGCCGGCGGCGAGCAGACGGTCGAGTACCTCGATGCCATGGGCGGCGTGCTTGCCGATGATGCGGCGGCGGACCTCGGGGTTCGAAGCGTGCAGAGACACGCGCAAAGGGCTGATGTGTTGCTCGATAATACGCGCCTCGTCTTCGGCGGAGAGGTTCGTGAAGGTGACGAACGTTCCCGCGAGGAAGCTCAGACGGAAGTCGTCGTCGCGCAGCGTGAGGGACGCCCGCATGTCGTCGGGGAGCTGGCGCATGAAGCAGAAGATGCAGGCGTTGCGGCACTGCTTCACGCCGTCGAACACCACGCCGTCGAACTCGAAGCCCCAGTCCTCGCCCTCGTCGCGGAAAAGGTCGACCTCCCCTGCCTCGCCGTCGAGGTCGATGTATCCCACCGTAATCTCGTCTTCAGCAGAAAGCCAGCGCCAGTCGATCAGGTCACGCACAGGCTCGCCGTCGACCGTGGTGATAAAGCAGCCGGGTTCGAATCCTGCGTCGTCGGCAGGGCTTTCGGGAGCAACGAACGCAATTTCGGCGCGGGGCGGGAGCTTTTTGCTCGCACGCGAACCTGCCGCGCGCGCATTGCCCGCAGCTTCGCGATCGATATCTTTCGAGGGGTATACCGCCACGCGCGCATTCCTTTCCCGCTATGTCGTAAGACGCCTGGCCCTAGAGCGCCCGACGCCTTTCCCGAAGCTGCCTGCTCTTAATACGCCTGCCCCATGGTCCTTCAACGTTGCCCGCTCCTTCGGTAACTGCTCTATGCTAAACGAGAATCGGCAGCGCGGGAACAACCTCATTCAAAGCACGCAAGCTGAAAGCGAGCAGGGACATAAAATGCTCATTCCAGGCCGGGGATTCCCCTCGTTTGCAAGCCTAGGAGTCTCTCACCCATAAACCGCACGAGCGCGCACCTTCCGAAAATGCCCCGCAACAGAAAACGCTCATTACACAACTGCGCGATTCATGAAATGTCCCTGTCCCATACAAAGGACTCTCAAAAGCTACGACGTGGAGGACAATCTCGCATCCCGCCGAGAAGAGCGGACAAGACGAAGGATGGAAGCAATGAGCGAATACAAGAAGTACTTGCATGTGGAACGTCTCGGGTCGGAGGAGTGCGAGGGCCTGCTCGACAATGACGCTGTCTATGTGACAGCGAAGGTCGACGGTTCGAACGGCTGCGTCTATTGGAGCGAGAAGGCGGGCGGGGTCATGGTCGGGTCGCGCAATTTCGAGCTTTCCGATGCAGAGGACAATGCCTACTTCTATGCCTGGATGAAAAGCGGTGCTGACGAAGCAAAACTCCTTTGCGCTTACTGCGCGGCGCATCCGACGCGCATCGTGTACGGCGAGTGGATGGAACGCGACCGATTCATCGGAGCCTTCAAAGGATACGGCAAGGCGGCGCTCGGTAAGCTCCTCATTTTCGACGTCTACGATACGGCGGAAGAACGCTTCCTCGGCGAACCCGAGTGGCGCGAGGAGCTCTCGGCGAGCGGTTTGGAACCCTATTTCATTAAGCTGCTTGCAGTACTCGACCACCCCACGCTCGACGACGTCGTCGCCATAGCGAAGGCCAACGATTTCCTACTCGAAGGGACGGACGCGGTCGGCGAAGGCGTGGTTTGCAAGGTCCCAGGATGGAAGAACCGCTTTGGCCGCACAGCTTACGGTAAGGTGGTGCTCGACGAGTTCGTAAAGCAGCGCAAGCCCGCCAGCAAAAGCGTCGACGTCGAGCTCGAAATCGTCAATGGGTACATGACCGACGCCGAGCTTGAAAAGACAGTCGCCAAGGTGTGCACCATGGTCAACGCGGAGTCTTTCGATCCCGAGAGCCGCAAAATGATGGGCATGTTCGCATCGATGTGCTGGAAGGACCTCCTCATCGAGTGCCCCAACTGGGTGAAGCGCATGAAGAACCCGACAGTGGACTTCGGCAAACTCGCGGGGCTTTGCAACACACGAGCCAAGGAGCACGTAAAGGCAAGTGGGCAATAGCGCGCGTTTGCAATAGAGGTTCACGCATGCG
>USJN01000081.1 GCA_900554945.1 uncultured Coriobacteriaceae bacterium
GCGTTGCCTTGGGGGAACGCGCTCGCTTCCATTCGATGTTTTCCATAGTATCGCGAGCGTGGGGTAAGTGGTAGTTCGAAAAACAAATGCCTGGCTATCGTAATTCGCGATATGCTGAAAATGTCGCCTTGTTCGAGTGCGGATTCGTCGATGCGGAAGGCGAGGGGCCGAAGCTTCAGAAAACTGTTAACCCCATCGAAACATGACCCGATATAATGGGAAAATATTCTAAGGGCGTGGCCTGCGGTGCAGCTGCGCTTGAGCGGTGCGGGGCACACCGCCGAGAACGATCGAACGCAAGGAGCATATGCCATGTCATCCAATCCGGAACAAGATTTCGTGCTCAAAACCATCAAGGGCCGCGATGTCCACTTCGTCCGCTTCTGGTTTACCGATGTTCTCGGCAACATGAAGTCGTTCGCCGTCATCCCGAGCGAGCTCGAGAACGCCTTCGAGGACGGCATGGGCTTCGACGGCAGCTGCGTCGAGGGCTTTTGCCGCACGCGCGAAAGCGACATGCTCGCCTTCCCCGACGCCTCGACCTTCCAGGTGCTTCCGTGGCGCCCGGAGAGCAACGCGGTGGGGCGCATGTTCTGCGACATCCGCACGCCTGACGGCAAGCCCTTCGAGGGCGACCCGCGCCAGGTGCTCGCGCGCGAGGTCGAGCGCGCGCTCGATATGGGCTACGTGCTTAACGTCGGGCCCGAGCTCGAGTTCTTCTACTTTAAGGACCAGCATTCGACCGAGGTGCTCGACCATGGTGGGTATTTCGACCTGACGAGCCTCGACTACGCTTCCGACCTGCGACGCGACACGGTGCTCACCCTGGAGAAGATGGGCATCCCGGTGGAGTACTCCCACCACGAGAACGGCCCTTCCCAGCACGAGATTGACCTGCGCTTCACCGACGCGCTGTCCATGGCCGACGCGGTGATGACGTACAAGCTGGTCGTCAAGGAGATCGCCATGAAGCACGGTGTGTACGCGTCGTTCATGCCCAAACCCATGGCGGGCGAGCCGGGCAGCGGCATGCACGTGCACCAGAGCCTTTACGACCTCGACGGCAACAACGCCTTCTACGATCCGGACGATCCCCAGGGCTACCGTCTGTCGAAAGTGGCCAAACGCTACCTGGCGGGCCTGCTCAAGTACGCGCCCGAGTTCTGCGCCATCACGAACCAGCACGTGAACTCGTACAAGCGCCTCATCGCCGGCGGCGAGGCGCCTATCTACCTGTCGTGGGCTCGCTCGAACCGCTCCACGCTCGTGCGCGTGCCGGGCTACCGACCTGCGAGCGAGGGCGCGTGCCGCCTCGAGCTGCGCAGCCCCGACCCCAGCGCGAACCCCTACCTTGCCTTCGCCGTCATGCTGGCGGCGGGCCTCGCGGGCATCGAAGAGGAGCTGGAGCTGCAGGAGCCCAACGAGGACCAGGATCTGTTCATGCTGTCGCGCCAGGATCTGCGCCAGCAGGGCATCGCCACGCTTCCCGAGAGCCTGGGCGAGGCGGTGGAGCTGTTCGCGGAATCCGAGCTGATGCGCGCCACGCTGGGCGATCACATCCATTCGTACCTTGTGGCCGCGAAACGCGCCGAGTGGAACGACTACCAGGGGTACGTGTCGCAGTGGGAGCGCGACCGCTATCTCGCGGTGCTGTGACGTGCGAAAGGAGGGGGCATGCAGCGCAAGCAGGTGATATTCGTCGCCGACAGCCTCGACAACGCGCATAAGTTCCAGCAGGTGCTGTCGAGCCTGGACGTGGACGTGGCAGCGGGATCCTCCGCCCAGTTCAAGAAGCTGCTCGGGCGCCATCCCGCATGCGATCTCGTCGTATACGAGGCGCGTGGCGGCGCCTCGGAGGACGTGGCCGGCATCGAGGCGCTGCTGCTCGAGGACGGAACGGCATCGCTCCTGGTCATCGTGGGGGAGGGCCAGCTCGCGCGCTTTCGTCTGCCGGTGCAGGTGAAGAGCGACTTCGTGATGCGAAACGCCTCGCCCGAGGAGTGCGCGGCGCGCATCCGCCAGCTGCTGTGGCCCGGCAACGAGGCCGCCACGTCCGACTGCCTCGTCGTGGAGAACATGACGGTGAACCTGGCAACCTACCAGGTCACCGTGGCCGGCGAGCCGCTCGACCTCACCTACCTCGAGTACGCGCTGCTGGCCTTCCTCGTCACGCACCCCTCGCGCACGTACTCGCGCGACGCGCTGCTGCGCCGCGTGTGGGGCTTCGACTACTACGGCGGCTCGCGCACGGTGGACGTCCACGTCCGCCGTATCCGCGCGAAGCTGGGCCCCGAACTGGCTCAGCACCTGGAAACCGTCCGCGGCGTCGGCTACCTCTGGAGCGCATAGGCGCTTGCGCTCCAGAGGCGAAAGCGCCTAGCGGCGTTTGCTGTGCTGGCGAGCCACCTCGGCGCGGTGTGCGCGGCCGGGGCGGAAGTCTCCCTTCGGCTTCGCGGCGCCCGCTTGCTTGCGGGAATTCCCGCTCTGCGACTGCGCTTGCTTGCGTGTGGCTCCATCCTGCGGCTTGCGCGAGTGTTCGTTCTGAGCCCGTGCGCTCTTGCGCGCGCGCTCGGCCTGCGCCTTCGCGCCCTTGGCGGGCCTGCTCGTCTCAGGCGAGCTCTTGCGGGTGCGCTGCCCGTCAGCATGCGACGCCTTCTTGCTGTTGTGAGTTTTGGCGCCCTTGCCCGCCGCCTTCCCGCTGCGTCCGCCGTTCCCGTTGCGCGCTTCCTCGCGCTCCTCGGCGGCGCGGGCCTGCGCCTTCTTCTTTTTCTTCTCGCGCTTGTCCATCTCGCGCTTCGCCTCGGCGATGTCGGGGTCGCGTTTCGCTGCGGCTTTCGTGGCGCGTTCGGCGGCGGCCACGGCGCACGCTTCCTCGTCAAAACCCTCGATGCGCACCTCGGGAATCTCGCGCTTCGTGAACTTCTCGATGTCGGCGAGCGCTTCCTGCGTCTCGGGCGTGACGAAGGAAATCGCGCGGCCCTTCGCGCCTGCGCGCCCCGTGCGCCCGATGCGGTGCACGTAATCCTCCGCCTGCGTCGGCAAATCGTAGTTCACGACGTAGTTCACCTCGTCGACATCGATGCCGCGGGCGAGCACGTCGGTGGCCACCAGGATGTCGGTCGTTCCGGCTGCGAAATTCTCGAGCGCGCGTCGGCGCTGGTTCTGCGTGCGGCTTGAGTGGATGGCCTCCACTGAGTACCCGGCGCGCTTCAGGCGGCGGCACGTCGCGTCGGCGCGGCTGCGCGTGCGGGCGAACACGATGACGCGCTCGTGCCCCCATGCGGCGATCGTCGCGCGCAGGAGGTCGGCCTTGAGCACCTGCGGCACGCGCACGATGCACTGGTCGACCGTGTCGGCGGTCTCGCCCTTGTGCGCAATCTCCACTACCTCGGGGTCGCGCAAGAACGTTCCCGCAACCCCCTCGATCGAGCGGTCGATGGTGGCGGAGAACAAAAGCGTCTGGCGCGTTTTCGGCGTGGCAGCGACGATCTTTTTCACTGACGGCAGAAAGCCCATGTCAAGCATTCGGTCGGCCTCGTCGAGCACGAGCACCTCCACGCGATCGAGGTGCGCAGCCTTCTGTTCCATGAGGTCGATGAGGCGCCCCGGCGTGGCGATGAGCACGTCGGTTCCGCGTTTCAATGCGCTGATCTGCGGGTTGTACGACACGCCGCCCACGACGGAAAGCACGCGGTGGTGGGTCGATTTCGCCACGGCCTCGCAGACCTCCGCGATCTGCGCGGCGAGCTCGCGCGTCGGGGTGACGACGAGCATGAGCGGCCCGCGCTCGCCCTTCGCATGCCCGAGCTTGTCCATCGAGGGAAGCGAGAAGGCGGCGGTTTTGCCCGTTCCCGTCTTCGCGGCGGCGATGATGTCGTGCCCTTCGAGGACAAGCGGGATCGCGCGCTCTTGCACGGGGGTCGGCTCTTCGTAGCCGAGGGACGCGACGGCGGCAAGTGCCTTGGGGCTCAGCCCCAGATCGTCGAATGAAGCCATAATTTTTCGGTTGTTCCTTTCCATCTCGGCGCGATGCCGAGTGCGTTAGCGGATGTGTGCGGGGGTATGCCCCCAGTAGAAGTGGAGGAAGCGCTTCTTGCGCATGCGCGCATCGGTGCTCGGCTCGGCTGCGGCCAGGCGCAACGCATTGCGAGCGATGTCGATCGCCGCGTTCGGGCGGCGCAGGAAGGAACCCTGCGTGAGCATCGCTTCCACGATAGCGGGGTTCGCATCGACATGCCCCATCGCTCCGACGAGCTCGCGTGCGGTCGTCACGTGCAGGGCGGCACCGAGTGAGGTCAGCATGCGCACGTTGATGTTCTCCTGGCCATAGGCGCGCCCGAGCAAGATCATGGGCGCCTTCGCGCAGAGGCACTCGGTCACGGTGAGCCCGCCCGGCTTGCAGATCACCAGATCGCTCGCGGCCATGAGCTCGGCCATGCCCTCCACGTACTCGAGCACCGTGGCGTTCGGAATTCCCAGCTCCTCGCATTCCCGTCGCAGGTGGGCGGCGTATTCCGCGTCAGCGCCTGCCACGATCACGAGGTGGGTGTTCTTGAAGCGGTGCAGGTAGGGAAGCATCTTGTCGAGCGCCTCTCGGAAGCGCACGTAGGGCGTGGGAAGATACGCGCCCGCGAGCGCCAGCACGATGCGCTTGTCCTGCGGCAGCCCGAACTTCTCGCGTCCTGCGGCCTTGTCGTAGGTCTTGCGGAACGCGGGGCGCGCGGGGATGCCCGTGATCGTGATGCGCTCCTCGGGCACCTTGCGCGGGCGTAAGGTCTCGGCCATCGACTCGTTCGCGACGCAGAAAAGGTCGCTGTGCAGATGGGGCCACATGCCTTCCGTCTCGTAGTCGGTGGGGACGCATACGATGGGGAAGGACTGCCCGGTGATCATGCGCGCGCCGACGGCGACGTTGGCGGCGGTGATGTGCGTGCAGACGATGGCGAGGGGCTGAGTTTTGCGCACGCGATCGGTGAAGCGGGGGAACATGATGCGCGACCAGGCGGTGCCGCCTCCCCACAGAAGGCGCCCCGTGAGGGTGTAGCGCCAGGTGAGGTCGTAGATGGGACGCGTCGGGCCGGTGAACATCGACGCCATCTTGTCGCCGTTCATGCGCATGCGGCCGAAGTCGAGCACGTCGAGCACCTCGACGTTCAGGTCCTCGGGGCAGGGGACACCATCGCGAAGGGATGGGTCGTCGCGCAAAAGCTCGAGCGCCTGCGCGACAGCATTCGCCGCACTGCGATGGCCCGAGCCGACCGAGGCGTGCATCACGATGACCGTCGGGCGCGTTGCGTCGTCGGGGGTGCTGGCCCCGGGCTGCTGCTCGGGTGCGTCGTCGGGCGAGCCCTCGTTTGTGTCGGCAAGCACCTGCTCAGGAGCATCTTTGCGCGCAACCCCCGATGCCCCTTCGGGCGTGGTAGGCTGCTGCGCGAGCTCGTTGTCCATTTCGCCAGTGTGTTCCATGGTTTCCATCGTAAACGCTGTGGCCTAGCTCTCGCTCGGCGTTTCGGCGGGCGCGTCTCCGCCATCGAGGAAGATCTTCCTCGTGACGAAGTTCCACACCATGACGATGAACGTGGCGCCGATCTTGGTGATGAGGTAGTGGATATGCGCGAGCTCGACGCCTGCCCACATGCAGAGGTTGTTGATGATAAGGCCGATCACCGACAAGGTCACGAAGATGATGAACTCGCGGCGCCGGCTCATCCCCTCTTTGTGGGTGAAAACGTAGCGCATCGAGGCAAGGTAGTTGAAGATGACGGACGCGGTGAAAGAAATTGTGGCGCTCACCAGGTAGTTCACGCCGAAAACTTCCGTCAAAAGAGCGAGCAGGCCGTAGTCGATGACGAACGCGATCACGCCGACGACGCCGAATTTCATAAGCTGTGCGATAAGTTTCTTCACGATACCCGAGTGCCTTTCGAGCGCGCGTCTCAAGCGTGCGCCCCATATGCGGTCCCAATAAGCGCGCTCAAGTCTCGCGCGCAGGCGGTTTCAGCCCGCGTGAACTCTATCACAGCGAGCTGCTCGCGGCGCGTTCTCCTCTGATTCCCTGTTTTTCCCTTGACGTCGCGCCGGTTCGGGCTTTCATCCCCTAGCATTCACTGGTTAGAAGTTTTGAGTTGCGCGCTGCGGCGCGGCTGATTGCACATATTTGCGAGGAGCACCTACATGAGCCTTGAGGCTGCCGATAACACCACCGATCGCACGGGGAAGCCCTCCGTCGCCGTCATCATTCCCTGCTACAACGAAGCGCTTACCATCGCGAAGGTGGTCGACGACTTCAAGCGCGTCTTGCCCGACGCTTCAATCTACGTCTACGACAACAACTCCACCGACGGCACGGGCGACATCGCGCGCGAGCATGGTGCGCAGGTTCGCGTCGAGCGTCGCCAGGGGAAGGGCAACGTCGTGCGCCAGATGATGCGCGATATCGACGCCGACTACTACATTATGGTTGACGGCGACGACACCTATCCCGCCGAGGCAGCGCCCGAGCTTTTGGCGCCGCTTATGAACGACGAGGCCGACATGGTGGTGGGCGACCGCCTGTCGAACGGCACTTACGGCGAGGAAAACGATCGCGCCTTCCACGGCTTTGGCAACAATCTCGTCCGCTTCCTCATCAAGGCCATCTACGGGTTCGAGTTCTCCGACGTCATGACGGGGTATCGCGCCTACAACGAGGTGTTCGCGAAGTCGATGCCGGTGCTCTCGCCGGGCTTCGAGATCGAGACGGAGCTGTCGATCCACGCGGTCGACAAACGCTGGCGCATCGCTGAGGTTCCCATCGATTACCGCGACCGCCCCGAAGGCTCGGAAAGCAAGCTCAACACCTTCTCCGACGGCATGAAGGTGCTCATGATGATTCTCTCGCTGTTCAAGGATTACCG
>USJN01000082.1 GCA_900554945.1 uncultured Coriobacteriaceae bacterium
GGTCTGGTACTGGCTGCCCCGATCGTTGCCCTGCTGGTTTTCCACCGTAGGGTCGATAACATAGAAGTAGGCGAGCAGTAGCGCGTCGAGACTTACCTGGTCAGGGTCGTATTCAACCCGCACGGTTTCCCGAAAGCCGGTGTTTCCCTTGTAGACGGTCGGGTAGTTGGCGTCGGCCTCGCAAGTGCCGTTGGCGTAACCGCTTTGGGCATCGATGACGCCGGGGATGGACTGCATCAGCTGCTCCATGCCCCAAAAGCAGCCACCTGCCAGATAGATGACGTTTTCTGCGGTGTCCTTGTACATGATTTCCTCACCTGCCGTATCGGAGGGTTTCTCGATGGTGCCCGTTCCCTTCGATTGACTTTCGGGGGGCGCGGTCTGCGAAACGGCGACGCAGCCGCCGAGTGCCAAGGCTGCCGCAAGCAGGGGCGGCAATGCTCTCCGATGCATGGTGTTGTCCTCCTTTCGGGAGAAATGAGCCTATTTCTTTCGTCGCGCGTCTCATTGGAACATATCGCTTATAAAATCCGTGTTAAGAGAGACGGTGCCCGTGCGAGGAGGCCCGAATGCGAATTTTGGTTGTGGAAGACGAGCGATCGCTGTGCGATACGATTGCGCGCAGCTTGAGGCATCTTGCGTACAGCGTTGACTGCTGCCACGATGGGCGGGAGGCGCTGGATTTGCTTGCCTTCGAGAGGTTCGATCTTGTCGTGCTCGATTTGAATCTTCCCGGCGCGGATGGTATGACGGTGCTTAGGACCCTGCGGGAAACCGATTGCGAGACCAAGGTGCTCGTCCTTTCGGCGCGCGGCGAGGTTGCCGACAAGGTGGCGGGCCTCGATGCGGGCGCCAACGACTACCTGACGAAGCCGTTTCACCTCGAGGAGCTCGCGGCGAGGATACGCGCCCTCACACTGAGGCGCTTCACGCAAAACGATGTGCTGCTGACCTGCGGAAAGCTGACTTTCGACACAAAGGCGCGTCGGGCGGCTGTTGGCGGGGAGGCGCTGTCACTCACCCGAAAGGAGACGGGGATACTCGAGTACCTGATGCTCAACCAGGGGCGGCCGGTCAGTCAGGAGGAGCTGCTCGAGCATGTGTGGGATAGCAGCGTGAACAGCTTCAGCAATTCGATTAGGGTCCATATTTCTTCCTTGAGGAAGAAGCTGCGCGCCGCTTTGGGACGCGACCCCATACGCAACCGCATAGGGGAGGGCTATGTGATGGAGGAAACCGCATGAAAAGGCTCTCGCTGCAGTGGCGCATCACGCTGATGACGGCCCTTCTCGTGTGCGTGACGTGCGTGCTGATGAACTGCCTGATCGGGTATTCGGGCATGCGCTACATGGACTCGATCGGCAGCGGCATATCGGCGAGCGCCGACATCGGCGATGGTGCCGCCGCGTCGTTCGACCCCGACAACCGCGAGCTCGACGAAGAGCTCACGATCGTGGTGAGCAACGCGCAGGAATCCTTCAGCGCGACTAATTGGCTGATAACGATTGCAGTGACGCTGCTCGGCGGCGTGCTAGCGTACTTCGTCAGCGGCCGCGCGCTCAGGCCGTTGCGGGCCTTCGCCTCGCAGATCGAGAACGTGCAGCCGAGCAATTTGGCCGACATGAAAATCAGCGAGGACGTGCTGCCCGAGTTCCAGCATTTCAGCAAGTCGTTCAACGGCATGATCGACCGCCTTGACGAGGGCTTTAGCGCACAGCGGCAGTTCACGGGGAACGCCGCCCACGAGCTGCGGACGCCGCTTGCGCTCATGCAGGCGCAGGTCGAGCTGTTCTCCGCCGAACACCCCGATATGGGGCGTGAGGAAGCTGCCTTCCTCGAGCTTCTGCAGGAGCAGACCGAGAAGATGTCCCAGATGACGAAGACGCTGCTCGAGATGAGCGAGCTTCGCAGCGTGCCCTGCAACGACCGAATCGAGTTGGCGCCGATGGTCGAGGAGGTTCTCGCCGATCTTGCTCCGCTCGCCGAGACGCGCGGCATCGCCCTTGAGCGTAGCGGGGATGCCCAGCTGATCGGCAGCGACACGTTGATATATCGACTCGTGTTCAACCTGGTCGAGAACGCCATTCGCTACAGCCGACCCGACACGGCGGTCCGCGTCTCCGCCTGCGAGGAGGGCGGGCGCGTCGTCCTGCGGATCTCCGATAGCGGCCCTGGGATCTCCGAGCAGTTCAAGGAGAGCGTCTTCCAGCCGTTCTTCCGCGTCGACTCGTCCCGCAGCAGGGAATACGGTGGCGTTGGGCTGGGGCTTTCGCTTGTGTGGGAAATCGCCGCACTTCATGGCGGTACGGTAGAGGTCGAGGCGAGCTCGGCGGACGGCACCGTCATGCGCGTGGAACTCCCCGTTGGGGAGATCCACGCGACCGCGTGACGCGCAGGGGGCGCACTGCGACCGTCCCGATGGCGCCTGCGTGCCGATTGGGGCCATTGACGTTGAAAAATCCCTCATGCGGCGAGCAAAAGCCGAGTTGGTGGTCAACTGAGCGAGTTGTGCGACGTTCTGATTGCGAAAAACCGGCGTTTTCGGGCCTTGGGAGGTCGGTCGTGGCGCCCTTGCTGGTAAAAGGCCAGGTCGCAAACTTGCCCATTCAGAGACGGCGTGAAAAGACGAGCGCACAACTCTTCCTCTTGACCACCAACTGGCTGTAGTTCTCATTTCGCTTGGTGGCAACTTGCTTGACGCCGCACATGCGTCGACTACCTCCCTGGTCGACGGCGTGCGCACCGAGCCCTTCAAGTATCTGAGTAGGGAGAAACGGAGTCTGCTGCAGGAGCCTCGCGGACGCGAGGTGTGACGTGCTCTCCGCTGGGAAGATGCGCGATAGGGCGGAGTTTAGCTCATGCAGATGACGTGCAGCACGTCGCCGTCGACGGTGAAGGCGACGTCGAGCGAGGAATAGGCAAGGTGGTACACACGCGAGGGGTCGTGCTTACTTCCTGCGCGCCGCGGGTCTTGCCTCAGTACCTCGACGAGGCCTGCAAGCTTGTCTTTCTCGATCGATTCGCGAAGTTGATCAGGGAAGTCGACCGTAAGCTCGTGCCACGGTGCGTCTTCGATCCATCCGCCGCGGGCGTCGGGATGGCAGTCGGCGAAGGGGATATAGGGCTTGATATCGAGAATCGGCGTGCCGTCTCGCAAATCGGCCCCGAGGACGTGGATCACGGGCCCGGCGTCGGTGCGTTCCATCCGATCGAGCTTCACACAGCTTAAGCCCAGCGGGTTCGGGCGAAAGGGGCTGCGCGATGCGAACACGCCTACTCGCTCGGTGCCGCCCAGTCGCGGGGGTCGCACGGTCGGCGACCATCTGGCGTTTGCCCCGTTTTTGTTGGGTGCTGCATAATCGGTGGCGATGTCGTCGGCGGTTCCGCCGGGCACGCCGTTTTCGAATTGCCAGATCAGCCAGAGATGAGAGAAGCTCTCGATTCCCGAAACAGCCGACTCGAGTGCGTATTCGGGCTCGAACACGATGTGTCCTCGCAGATGGGGTGCGAGAAAGCTGTTGCGGGGTATCCCGAACTTCTGCGGCAGGTCGGTGCGGATGTGCGCTATCGGCTTCATGTTGCTCCTAAGCTAGGGTGGTCTGCTCATCTCGCTCGCGTCAGGCTCGGCGGAGCGGATGGTGCCGGTTCGTCGGGTGTCAGTGTTGAGTATAACGCAGGCGGTTGGGCGGGGATGTTCGGCGCCCTGCCCGCGCAAGAGGGCAGGAACCTACGTGCCGACATTTCCTCCATCCCGCCCGCTCAAACGCCTGGGGCACCCGTCTCTTCGCTCCCTCCACCCCGTCTCTCCGCAAGCGTCAGAGACGCGCATTCCCCGTATCCTGGTCGCGCAAACGCCCGAGGCCTGTCTGCCCCTTTGGCGGAATAGGCGGCCCAACCTGCCAGAAATCGGGTACTTTTCATCAACGTGAGGCCCTCGGGGGCAGCCGCCTGTCTTTCTCGACGTGCAGCTGCGGGCTGCCCGAATGAAAAGGCCAGGTCATGGGCGGGCGCTTCGGAAGGGATTTTCTCTTGCTGCCGCATCTCCTTCCCGATCTGATGAAAACCGCCCGATTTCTGGCATGACCCCCCTAGAATAATGTCATCCTGCCGACTGCCATTCGCGTTGGGTTCGCCGTCGGCGGGTTCGTCGTCCTCGGCGACAGTGCGGCAGGCACGGTTTCCACCTAAGTCTTGCCTGCTGCAATTTTGCCCTCTAGCACTGTGCGCGCCTTCTCGTTGCCCAATCTGGTCTATGCCCTTTTTATCGATCCGGCCGAGGTGGCAATCTGGAAGTTTCCCAGGCGGCCTCGCAGTGGCCCGATGCGACGTTGGTTCCGTACCGCAGATTTCCTCTTTTCCTTCTTCGGGCGGCTGTCCTTTTGGGCCTCTCCGTCAACTGTAGGGACATTTAGCACCTTTCGCGGTGATGAAAAGTCAAAGGGGCATTCTTTGCTATCATGCGAAAAGTTACCCTCGGTGTTCCAGGGGGTCACTGATAGAGGCTTCATCCCTAGTAGCTTTGATGGATGTGATGATGGGAAGAAAACGAGTTCGCTCTATACGCTGCGTTTTGTGCGCCGCTCTCGCCTTTCTTTTGGCGTTTTGCCTTTGCGGCGTCGCGTCCCCCGTGCACGCTGAGGGGGCATCGGAGGCGCCCGAGCCGATCCTGATCAACGAGGATACGGCGAGCGTCACGGTCAATCTCTTCACCGACGAGCACCATACTCAGCCCCTTAACGGCGCTGTGACGTCTGCCGCGCATTTGTACGGGTCTTTCTCGGCAACGTTCAAGGCTGGCAAGGCGCCTTCGGGCGAGAGCAATGTTGCCGTGTATGAGTTTCCCGACACCATCATCGTCGACGATAACGGTGGCGGTTCTCTCGTGGAAGGCTCGGGGGCCGACGCCATCAAAGCCGGCACGTGGAGGATTGAGGGCAATAAGGCCATCTTTACGTTTGATAAGAGCTGGCTCGAGAGCAATCCCGCGGATATTTACGCTGCGGCAAATTTCTCGTTCGAGCTTAAGGACAAGGACGCCGGCTCGGGTGGCAACGCAATCGTTGAGTTTCCCGGTGCGGGGTCAATCGTGATTCCCACCAAGGACGGTAGCGTCACAGGGACAAAGGCGGGAGCCTTCTCCCAGGGCGCCGACGGCGTAGCCAAGGTCACCTGGACCGTTAAGCTCACCGTCGAATCGTACGCCACGGGTGTCAAGTTCACTGACGCGCTCGGTGGCAACTTCGGCTATGTGGGCGGCAGCTTCTCGCTCGACGGAAAGAAGCTCGACCCTCAGCCGACGATCAACGGCCAGAACGCGATCCTCGATAATCTGGGCAACCTTTCCCAGGGCGACCACGCGATTACGTACGACACGGTGCTGAAGAGCGACGTCTCCGCGAACAACGGCGAGTTCATCAATCGGCAGGATGCCTCCAAAAACACGGCAACATGGGAGTGGGGCGGTCCCGGCGATCGCAAAAACGGCACCGCCACGGCTGCTCCTAGCGAC
This sequence comes from uncultured Coriobacteriaceae bacterium, assembly GCA_900554945.1. Lineage (GTDB taxonomy): Bacteria > Actinomycetota > Coriobacteriia > Coriobacteriales > Eggerthellaceae > Ellagibacter. The sequence continues at coordinate 5,510 of USJN01000082.1, forward strand.
TTTCGCTACGACATGATTGGCAAGTCCAACGGTTCGGGCACCCCGTCCGACATCACGTGGACGGTTACTCTCAACAAAGGCGAGCTCAAGGCCGACATGAGTGGCTACAAGTTCACCGATACCCTGGACGGCAAGCAAACATATACGGGAAGCTACACGGTTTACAAGGGCAGCTCTGGATCGGAGGTTCTTGCGACGGGCGACATCGACCCGACGCAGGGCTCCTTCACCTACACGTTCCCGTCCGACCTCGCCGACAAGTACGCCACCTACCGCATCGTCTATCACACAAAGATGAAGGATACGAGCTCGTACGACGCCGTGCGCAATAGCGCGACCATCGAGCGCGAAGGCTCCGTTTCCGGCGCGGGCGTTGGCAAGTTCACGCCGCAGCTGGTGGGCACGCCGATCACCAAGGAGCTCGTGAGCTCCGAGGATGCCGCAACGACGGGTAGAGCGACGTGGCAGACGCGCGTCGCGCTGAAGGCGATCGTCGACGCGGTCCATCCGAATAAGGTGACGGTAAAGGATACGTTCCAAACGGCGTGGTCGCAGAATATCGGTGTCGACGTGGACTCCATTACCATCAAAATCGGCGAAACTGTGCTGGTGCGGGGGCAGAATGCCGACTGGAACCTGACGGCCAACTGGTCGGTTGGTGGAACAAAGAGAAACTTCAACCTTGATATATACGTCAACGACAAGGTGAAGGCAGCCCTCGGGAACGAGGACTACGCCGTCATCACCTACACCACCACGTCCGATGCATTGCCGGGCTGGTATTCGAACTTCGCGTCGGTCAGCGCGACGGGCCTGAACCTTCAACGACAGCACACGGATATCGTTACGTACGTCGTCAACCAGGAAACGACGCCTGCGGTAGAGAAGCCGGAAGCCGAGGCCAAGGTTTCTTGGGACGAGGGCTTCGATTGGAGCGCCGTCGACGGTTCGGACGAGAAGGGCGCATGGGTCGTCGATTGGACGGTGTACGCGAACCGCCAGAAGAGCGCGGCGGGAGAATACTACGGAGCTGGAAAGCTCAACGGCGTACCTCTGAACATCGTCGATACCCTCCCGGGCGGTATGAGTTATATCGCGGGCTCCGCCAGGTTCACGCTCGTGCAGAACCCCTACGACCAGCATACGGGGTTTGGACGCGGAAGCGAGAGCAAGACGGTCGTTTCGGATCAGCTTCTCGCCGCCGACAACGTGAACAGCGCCGGCAACACGGTCACCTTCTCCATCCCCACAACGGCGCTCGGCGACTACGCTGGCTACGCGAAGCTCACGTACAGGACGGCGGTCAAGCGCAGCGAGCACGATTCCTCTA
>USJN01000083.1 GCA_900554945.1 uncultured Coriobacteriaceae bacterium
CCTCGGTCCCTTTAAGCGACTCGTCGGCAAGCTGGCAGCGAAGCTCCTCGATCGCGTCCTCGGCATCGCCAATGGCAAGCTCTTCGGCGAGAAAGCGCGCGACCTCTTCGGGAGACGCCGTCTCGGTGGAGTTGCCCCCCGCGGTGAGCACGCGCCCAGCGCGGCCATCGACGGCAGCCGCGTTCGACACGATCGCCGCAGCACTTGCGGCAGGGTCGGACATGAGCGTGTCGAGAATGCTCGACGCGATGGCTGAATGCAGCGGGTCGTGCCACTTGGTCTGCGCGAGGGAATCCGCATGGGCAAGCGCGATAAGCGGGCTTTGGGCAAGCACGCTGAGAAGCTCGCGCTCGAGACGCAGACGGTTGAGCTCGGTTTTCGAAAGCGCCCGACGCGCCTGGCTTTGGGCGGGGACAGGGGCTTGAGCCGCCGCTTCCTCATCCGCCGCTTCACCGTAGCGCGCGGGAGGCGCAAGCTTCGAGAGCGCCTCGAGCGCATCTTCCTCGCGGGCGCGGGTACGCCCGGCGATCTGGATAGCGTAGTCCTTCGCAAGCAGAGAGTCCTTGATGGGAGCGAGCACCGAGAGCGCCGATGCGAGCGCGGCGGACCTGCCCTCTGCGCTCGAGAGGTCGTGCGCAGCAAGGCGACGATCGATGCCGTACTTCAAAAGCGGCTGCGCGTGCTCGATGAGCTCCTCGAGCTCGGCGGCGCTGTGCGAGGCCATGTACTCGGCGGGGTCGAGGTTGTCGGGCAGGGTGACGGCGCACAGCTCGATCCTCGTTTTGCCCGCCTCGGGCGTCATCGAGGAGTCGATGAACTCCAGCGCGCGGTCGGCAGCCTTCTGACCTGCGGCGTCGCCGTCAAAAAGATAGACAATCTTCTTCTGCGCATGACGTCCGAGGATGCGGATGTGGCGCATGGTGAGCGCCGTTCCAAGCGTGGCCACCGCGTTGCGCACTCCCCCTTCGTGAAGCGCGATGACGTCGGTGTAGCCTTCGCACACGATGGCGACGCCGCTCGACGCCATAGCGACTTTCGCCTTGTCGAGGCCGTAGAGCACCTGCGATTTGTGGAACAGCGGCGTCTCCTGGGAGTTAAGGTATTTCGGCTCCCCTTTCCCGACGACGCGCCCGCCGAACGCGATGCAGTCGCCCGCCACGTCGTTTATAGGAAACATGATGCGGTTGTAGAAACGGTCGCGCAGCTTGCCCTGGGAATCACGGCTGCACACGTTAGCCTCGACCATCTCGTCGGCCTTAAAGCCTTTCGACGAAAGATGGCGCGTGAGCACGCCGCGCCCGGGGGCGAACCCGAGGTTCCAGTCATGAGGGACCTTGCCGCCTAAGTCACGCCCCGAAAGATACTCGCGCGCGGCCGACGCCTCGGGCGACTTCAAGCGCATAAGCTGAAGATGGTAGAACTCGGCGGTCGCCTTGCATATGTCTTTCAGGCGCGCCTTCTTGCTCGCGGGCGCCGCCGGCTTACCGCCCACTTCGACGATGTCGATATGCGCGCGCTCGGCGAGCCTATGGACCGCCTCGGGAAACGAGAGGTCTTCCGCCTTCATGATGAACGCGAACACGTCCCCGCCCTCGCCGCAACCGAAGCAGTGCCATAGCTGCAGGGCCGGGTCGATCTTGCACGAAGGCGATTTCTCGTTATGGAAGGGACAACAGCACCAGAAGTCGCGGCCGCGCTGCTTCACGGGAACGCGCTCGCTGAACACGGCGACGATGTCGCTCGCGTCGCGAACCTTCTGGATGTCCTCATCGGTTATACGCCCGCCGGGCATAAGACGCCCCGTCTACTCTTCGTCTTTTCGAGAGGCAGGATCGGAAGCTGCCGCAGGGGCGGGCTTGCTGCGCTTCTCGAGGCGTTTTGCCTGCTCCCTTACGTGCTCGGGGACTTCCCATTCCTTGTCCTGCAGATCGAGCAGGAGCGCAGCCGCCGCCGTGCGCTGGGAAAGGCGCACGCAGCCGACGGTCTCGTCGGAAAACTCGCGAGCGAAGGTGACGCGCGCGGGAAGGATCGCAGCCCCCACCGAGGCGCCCACGGCCCCGAAGATGGCCGTGAAAGCGTTCACCTCGGCGGTGGAAACCGACACGTAGGCGCGCGTGATCAGGATGAGGACGGTGCAGGCGATGCCAAGGCCCACCACCGCGTAGCAGAATGCGCGGCCGGCATCGTTTTTCCCGCAGACGAGGGTCGCGATGACAAGCGACGCGAGAAGCGATACCACGGTGAGCACGTTGCCGTAGGAAACGACCGGCCCGAACATGGTGAATATTGCGCAGATAGCTGCGATGACGATGCACGGGAGCAGCACCTTCTTCGCGATCTCGCCGCGTTCATGCTCCTTTTCCGCAGAAAGGATGCGCGTGCGGACGACCTTGCCGTGCGGCCAGCGGAACGACCCCGCGGCATGCTCGCGGCCGATTCCGGAGAGCTCGTCGACCTTAGACAACAAAAATCCGAACAGCCCGATTGCGACGACGACGATCAGTATGATCAAAACCCACGGCATTGGCGCTTCCCCTCAGCTGGTATACGATGCTTGCTAAACAATGGGATATGGTAGCACGACCGACGAACACCCGCCCTGCGAGCACGGCCAAATGCGCAGTGCGCCTACAACCTGAGCCGAACGCGCGCGTCACTGCTACAATGGCGGCAAACAAGGAAAGCGCGGCGAGCGCTCGTCTTCGCGGCAGGGTCGCACCCTCCGCGAGAAGGAAGGCAACCATGTCGAAGGATTCCATACCCTACCTGACGATCGACCCTGTAATCGAGGAGCAGATCCGCGCCGACCGCGAGGCGGGGCGGATGAGCCCCTACCGCTTTCGCGACGAGGACGTGGCCAGGCGCGAGCCGAACCTGCACGACATAGCGACGATCGCCCGACCTGCGTTCGCGCGCGACATCGAGAAGATCGTGAACATGCCCGCTTACAACCGGTATGCGGGCAAGACGCAGGTGTTCTCCTTCGTCGAGAACGACGACATCTGCCGCCGCGGCCTGCACGTGCAGCTGGTGAGCCGCGTCGCACGGGGAATCGGGCGGCTGCTCGGGCTGAACTGCGACCTCATCGAGGCCATAGCGCTCGGGCACGATCTGGGTCACACGCCCTTCGGACATGCGGGCGAGCGGTTCTTATCCCGCTGCTACCACGAGCGCACCGATCGCTACTTCAACCACAACGTCCATTCCGTGCGCGTGCTCGACCAGCTCTATCGCCGCAACGTGAGCTTGCAAACGCTCGACGGCGTCCTCTGCCACAACGGCGAGTTCGCCCAGCAGGAGCTCAAGCGCGGGCACGTGGGAACGTTCGAGGCGCTCGACGCGCTTGTCGAGAAGTGCACGGCCGACGAGCAGGTCATCTCCACGCTGCGTCCCTCCACGCTCGAGGGCTGCGTCGTGCGCGTGGCAGACATGATCGCATATGTGGGCAAGGATCGCCAAGACGCTATGGACATGGGCGCGCTCGCCTCACTCGACGAGTTCGAGTCCTCAGTGATGGGCAAGGCGAACGCGCAGATCATCAACAATCTCACCGCCGACATCGTCAACGAAAGCTACGGCAGGGACCGCATCGCCATGAGCGAGGCGATGTTTAACGACCTCAAGCGCGCAAAACGCCAGAACTACGAGATCATCTACAACAAGGAGGGCCTCGCCGCAAGCGACGGCATCACCGTCGGGGAGATGTTCGAGGAGGTCTACGAGAAGCTTCTCGGCGATTTGGCAGAAGGGCGCGAGGAGTCCGCGATATTCAGGCACCATATCGATTATCTCGCGAGGAAGTCGCGCTCTATCACGCGCGAGCGCTACATGGGCTCAACGGAGCCGAACCAGATCGTGGTCGACTACATCGCTTCCATGACGGACAGCTACTTCATGGCGCTCTACGCGCACCTGTTCCCCGAGCACGCAACCCGGGTTCAGCTGCGCGGCTACTGCGCTGACCTGCGCTAACCGGTAAAGCCGGTATCCTCGAGAAGGTTGGCGCCGTCGGCTGCGGCGGTCGCAAGCGCATCGCAGCGCTCGTTTTCGGGATGGCCGGCATGACCTTTCACCCACACGAAGGTCACGTCGTGCGGCTTTTTCGCCTCGAGCAGGCGCTTCCAGAGGTCGGAGTTTTTGACAGGCTCCTTCTTCGCGTTCTTCCAGCCGCGCTTAAGCCAGCCATCGACCCAATGCTGGTTGAAAGCGTTCACCACGTACTGCGAGTCCGAATGGACCTCGACGGTGCACGGACGCTTGAGCGCCTCGAGCGCGACGATCACCCCGAGCAGCTCCATGCGGTTGTTCGTCGTGGTGGCATACCCCTGCGAGAGCTCGCGCTCGTGCAGCTTGCCCGCCGAGTCGACGAACTGCAGCACCGCGCCATAGCCGCCGGGGCCGGGGTTTCCACGCGAAGAGCCGTCGGTGTAAATCGTGACTTTCATACCGTCCTTTCGTCGTAAGCAAAGCGAGGGCGGGTCCCTTTGCGGGTTCCCGCCCTCGCCTACGATACCCGAGCCATCTCGCGATGGGAAGGGCACAAAGCCGAAGCTCTAAAGATTGTACGCACGCGAGCTGTGCATGCTGAGCGCGATCGTCGACGCGTTGTGCAGAAGCGACGAGGCCTGCGGCGTGATAATGCCGCCGATGCCCAGCGCCAAGAGCGCCGAGTTGAAGGCAATGGTCTGCGCGAACGAGGTGTCCATGCGTCCCATGAGGCCACGTGAGAGCATGCGCATCTGGACGAGCGAGTGCAGGTCGCCCTCCGAGAGCGTGATGTCGGCGACTTCCTTGGCAATAGCGGTGCCCTGCCCCATGGCAACGCCAACCGTGGCCGCGGAAAGCGCGGGGGAATCGTTCACCCCGTCGCCCACCATGACCACCTTGCAACCCTCGGCTTTCAGCTGCTCCACGAACCCGTGCTTGTCCTCAGGAAGCAGGTCGGCGCGGAATTCGGTGATGCCCGCCGCCTGTGCGACGCGGGCGGCCGTCTTCTCGTTGTCGCCCGTCAGCATGATGATCCGCTCGAAGCCGAGATCGCGCAAACTGCCGATCGCCTCCGAGACACCCGCCTTCAAGGGATCGTCGATGCCGATGACGCCCACGAGCACACCGTCGACGGCGAGGTAGAGCGTCGAGAGATCGCTCGCCTCGGCGTCGATTTTGCGCTGGTCCTCGTCGGTGACGAGGACCTTCTCGTCCTCGACGACGAAGTGCCTCGACCCGATTACCGCCCGCTTGCCGTCGATCGAGCTCGCGATGCCGTGCGCTACGATGTACTCCACAGCGGCATGGCGTTCACGATGCTTGAGGTTCTTCTCAGCTGCGGCGCGAACGACGGCGCGCGCGACGGGATGCGGGAAGTGCTCTTCCAAGCACGCCGCGAAGCGAAGGACCTGGGTCCGGTTCCATCCGTCGAGCGCGATAACGCATTTCACCTGGGGTTGCGCCTCGGTAAGCGTGCCGGTCTTGTCGAAGACGATCGTGTCGGCCTGGGCGAATGCCTCGAAATGCTTCGACCCCTTCACCGTGAAGCCCGCCTTGGCGGCCTGGCTCATGGCGGACAAAACCGAGATTGACCCCGTGAGCTTGAGCGCGCACGAATAGTCGACCATGAGTGCAGCTGAGGTTTTCACGAAGCTGCGCGTGGTGAGGGCGACGACGCCCGCGAGCAGGAAATTCCACGGCACGATGCGGTCGGCCAAGCGCTCGCGCTTCGTCTGCACATCGGCTTTCATGCTTTGGGACAGCTCGACCAGCGAGACGATGGAACGAAGCTTCGTCTCGCCCGTCGCCGCCTTGACGCGAACGAAAATCTCACCGTCTTCGCACGCGGTACCCGCGAAAACGTCGTCTCCCACCGTGCGCTCGACAGCAAGCGGCTCGCCGGTCAGGGTCGACTGGTTCACCATGGCAACACCGCGCTCGACCACGCCGTCGACGCTTACCGGCATACCGGTGCGCACGGCGATGAGATCGCCCGCCTTCAGGTTGGCGGTGGGAACAGTCGTCTCCTGGTCGCCGCAGACGAGCTGCGCGTTCTCAGGCGCACCGAGCAAGGAGTAGATCAGCTGGTTCTCCGAGCGCGCACGCGTGTAGTCTTCCAGCGTCTCGCCCAAATCGAGCAAGAACATCGTTGACGACGCCGCGAAGTCTCCCATTACGAACGAGATCCCGATGGCCGCCGCATCGAGGACGGGCACATCGAGTCGTGCATGCAGAAGCGAGTTCACGGCAGCCTTCAAGAAGAGACGATAATGCCAGATCGTGTGAATGGCGCGCAGGGGTGCGGGGAGGAACCATTTCCGTGCGAAGTGGGAGCCGACGAGCAGCGCGATGTCCATCAGCAGGGAATGCGTCCTGACCGAAAGCGCCGTCGGGCACGCGAGCTTCGCCTTCTCGATGGACTTCGCGTCGACGGCGTCCATCGCGGAAAGGACGGCAGCGCGCGCCTTATCCCCACCTGCAAAAGTGACCGAGAGCGACCCGATGCGCGGATAGATGTTGACCGACGACACGCAAGGGCAAGCCGTCATGAGCGACTCAAGCGCATCAACGTCCGATTCAGGCACGCGACCGTAGAGCCGAACACGGATCCGCCCGGGTATCTCATGCTCTATCGTGTATTTCATCGAACGGCTTCTTTACTGCTCGTCCTTGGCAGCTTCAGCCTTTTCGGATTCGGAGAGGTTGATGTAGTTTGCCTCGGCAACAATGTCGTCGACCTGGGCCTTCGCCTCTTCGACGATGTTCTGATAGCCCTGCTTCACCTGCAGGCCTTTAGCGACGCCCTGCACGTAGCACTTCCTAGCAGTCTTGGAGG
>USJN01000084.1 GCA_900554945.1 uncultured Coriobacteriaceae bacterium
AGCACGATTCCTCTACGAACGAGGTGACGTTCACCAACTCGGCCAGCGCCGAGTCGGGAAGCAAGAAGTTCGATTCCGGCAGCGGAAGCGTCACCATTAAGAACAACGTAATCAAAAAGACTGGCGAGCAGGTCGGCAACAGCAACCGTGTCAAGTACACCATCCTCGTCAACGAGTCGGCTGTCGACCTCATGGCCGGAAGAGATTTCCTCGAGCTTATCGACACCATGGACGCCAAATGCACGCTGGCGCCGTCGACGCTCAAGGTATACGAGCGGGGGAACGGCGTCTGGCAGCTGCTGGGCGAGAACGCCTTCTCGTCGAAGATGGAGCAGGTCGAAAGTGGCGCCGGCCCATGCACGCAGCTGACCCTCAATGTGCCCGACGGCAAATACCTCAAGGTCGAGTACGAGGTCATCCCAAGCGGAAATCCCGGCGACAAGGTTTCTCTTTCCAACACCGCCAAGTTGACGGGTGTGACGGGGGGCTCTGCGACCGACGCGCAAACATGGACCGTCAGATCGGTTTCTGCCAGCGCGGGTGGAAACGGCTACGGCATCACGATGACCAAGTACGATGCCCAAAAGGTCGGCGCGACGCTTGAGGGAGCGGAGTTCAAGCTCTATAGCGTGGACGCGGACCAGGCTGCGGCAGCGGGCGTGGAAAACGCCAGGACGTTGTTCGAAACTGCCGGGACCAATGCCGATGGCAAGATCTCGTTCGGCACGAGTGCCAAGAAGATGGGCAACTGCGTGCTCTACCAGCTTGTAGAGTCGAAGGCGCCAGTTGGCTATGCCGTGGCGGGCCCGAAGTGGATCATGCTCAAAGGTAATGCGAGCGACGATGATTACCAAGCCGCGCTCGAAAAGGCGAAGACCGTTGTCGGCGACGCGGAGATTATCGGCGATGGCAAAAAGGATGAGATTTGGGTTTATGACAATCGGCTGACGGGCAGCGCACAAATCGTCGCGAAGAAAGTGCTCGAAGGGGGAACGTTCAAGGCAGGCCAGTTCTCGTTTGCGCTCAAGGACGCTGAGGGCAAGGTGCTTCAGACGGTAACAAACGACGCTGAGGGGAACGTCGCCTTCTCCGTTGAGTACAATAAAGCGGGCGACTACCACTACACCATCTCCGAGGTTGTCCCCGAAGGTGCCGAGAACAACGTCAAGGACCACATCACCTACGATACGCTCGAGCATGAGGTTACGGTCAGCGTGACCAATGGCGAGGGAAAGCTCGATGCCGCTGTCGCCTACGACAACGACTCCTCGACTCCCCCGACGTTCGCCAACAAGTATTCGGTCATCCTGCCTGCTGCCGGCGGAGCGGGGACGATGGCGACCTACCTGGTCGGCGCCGTGCTTCTTTCCATCGCAGCTGCTCGGATACATCGATTCCGCACCAATGCAAAAAGAGGAGGTCTGGGCCGTGATTAGCTGCAGCGTCAAATCTCGCGCCTACAGGCTCGTTGCCCTTCTCTGCATGCTTGCGCTAACGCTGGTGCCGATCCTTCCAAGGGCAGCCTCGGCGTCTTCTGCATCTGAGAATGCAACTGCAACGGGCACTCTCACGGTGTCGGGTTCAACCGCGGACGCGTACGAAGCGTACCAGCTCTTTGACGCGAAGGTTGCCGATGCGCGCGGCTCCGGGGGCAAGCTGGCCACCAGCGTGGCGTGGGCAAGTGACGCCGTGCGAGATGCCGTGCTCCCCGTTCTGCGGGAAGCTGGCATGGATACCGCGGGAGCTGCTGCCCAGGACGTTGCCGAGTGGCTCGACGCCGACGGTCATATGACCCACTCGCTTGCCATGGAGCTCGCCTGTGCGGTTCGTTCGACCGGCGTGGAACCCAAGGCGATGTCCGCTGGCTTTAGCATGGAACTCCCCGACGGGTATTGGCTCATCGTCGCCGAAGAGGACGCCATAGGCGAGTCTCAGGTGGGCACGGCGCCGATATTTACGCTGGTGGGCGGCGCTCCGGTCACCGTTGCGCCTAAGGCCGCTGTGCCAGAGGTTCGCAAACACGTGCTCGAAGATTCGGACGGCGCGTGGCGAAAGGCCGCCGACGCCACTGTGGGCGATGACCTATACTGGCGCCTTTGCGCCACGATTCCGGCGGGCCTTGCCGGCTACGACGTGTACACGGTCGAGTTCGCCGACGCCATGAGCGCGGGGCTCGATTCCGCCAAAGTCGCCTCGAGCGCGCGCGTCTATGTGGCCGCGGGGGACGACGGAGGATTCGATGCGGTCTTCATCGCGGGCAGCTCCGTGGGCAGCGAGCCTACGAACGGCTGGGAGGACATCACCGCTGGGTGCGTCATCTCGGTCGACGCCGGGACCAGCACCTTCACCGTTCGGACGGGTGATCTTGTCGCCGCGCTTGGTGGTGCGGAGAAGTTCGCGGGTGGAGCCCGTGTGGTCGTCGTCTACAACGCGCCTTTGGGCGCGGGTGCCAACCGCGGTGCAGAGAAGGGCAACCCCAACGAAGTGTACCTGCGCTACCCGCGCTCACCTTTCGCCGAACAGGGCGGGGAGGGCGGCTATACCCGAACTCCGAGCGACGACGCTACCGCTTACACCTGGGATCTCGCGCTCGTCAAGCGCGCAAGCGACGACCAAAGGCCGCTTTCGGGTGCCGTGCTGCGCATCACCGACGACCGCGGGCGTCGGCTTGCGGCTGACGGGACGTGGACCGAGGGCGATGCGACCATTACTACCGGCGCGGACGGGCGCGTGACAATCGGTGGCGTGGACTCTGGGGCGCTCTCGGTCGAGGAGGTCTCGGCGCCTGAAGGCTACGCCGGTTTCACGGGCGCACGGGCGCTTACCCTTGCGATCGAGGGGCTCGACGTTCAACAGGTCGCTGCTGCGAGACCCACGCTTTCCGTGATAGCCGAAGAGCCGCTGCTCGTCGAGGCGGTGGATGCCGCTTCGGGTACTGCGGAGGCGGCGGTTCTGAACTCGCCGGAATCCCCGGGCCCGGGCGAGTGGTTCGAAGGGCTTCTTTCCAAGACCGGCGATCGGTGCCTGGTCTCCGTATTCGTACTTGTGGCCGCAGGAGCAGCCGCTGGAATTCTGCTTGTGGTTGGGTCGCGCCTATTTGGGCGGGGAGGAGGCCGTCGTCGTGACGAGTAGCTGCTTCACGCCGTTTTGCATGTTGTTCCCGCTATGGCCGCGCCGCCTCGCGCTTGCCCGTCCGTCTCCAATGCTCGGCTCAAAGTGCGGCTCGAGTGCCGCTTTTGCCTCATCATCACCCTTCTTATAGAGAGGAACCAAACTTGAAGACAAGCAAAAACTTCGCTCGCCTCGTCCTTGCAGCGGGCCTTACCGTGACGATGACCCTCGGCAACGTGGTCGGCCCCGCAGCCATGGCGTTTGCGGAAGGCACAGGGTCGACCGTCACGTTTGTGGACGTGGATTACTCGACTTCTTCGACCTATAAGGGCATCCAGATCTTCAAGGCGACGGTCGCTACGGCCGATGGAGCCACGACGGTGAGCAACATCGAGTGGGCCAGCGACGCCGCCAAGGCAGCTGTGGTGGCCGCCATCCAGGCGAAGGACGCCTCCTATACCAGCGAGAACGCGCAGGATGCCGCCGATTGGCTGAGCGCCCACGCCGGGGTTACCGGGATCGACTCGAAGGTCGCAAGCGACAACGTCTTGAGCATGATCGCTGCCAACTTGGATGGCAATGACGCTTGGCGGACGACGGCCGCGCCCGACGCGTCCCTTTCCGGCCTCGAGGCGGGCTACTGGCTCTTCCTCACCGCCACCGTTGGCACCCCCGACGGCAGGTCGACCGATACGTTCACCTCTCCCGTGTACGCCGTGATCGACGGTGTGAGCGCGGCGACCGTCACCCCCAAGAAGGGCGTGCCCACGGTCGAGAAGAAGATTCTCGACGATGCGGACGCTGCCGGCGCTGACATCAAGGACTCCGACAAATGGAAGGACGTCGCCGACTCCCAGATCGGCCAGGAGATGAACTACCGGCTCACCGGCACGATCGCCAGCAACTACGTCACCTTCGACACGTATGCCTACAAGTTCACCGACGTGCTCTCCGGCGGTCTTGATTACGTCGACGGCTCGGTTGAGGTGTACGCGAAAAACGATGGCACTTATTCCCAAATCGATGCGGGCAAGTACGATGTGGCCTGGGGTGCCAATACGCTGACGGTGGAGTTCAAGGTCGGCGATGGCAAGAAGGGTCTCAAGGACGTCGAGGGCGTCACCGCAGATACCCAGATCGTCGTCTTCTATAAGGCCAAGCTCAATGGCAACGCCGTGATCGGCAACGCTGCAGGCGACACCGAGGGCGGCAATCCCAACACCGTCAAACTCACGTACTCCAACAACCCGTATACCGAGGGCACGGGCGAGACGATCGAGGACGCCGTCGCCGACTTCGCGTTCAAGCTCAACCTCAACAAGGTTGACCAGGGCACCGAGAAGGGCCTTGCGGGCGCCGTCTTCACCATCCAGTCCGCAGACGCGAGCACCAAGGATTTGTACGTTGCTTCGAAGGCGGATACCGTCGCGGGCGTCGTCGCGGGCCAGCTTGTGACTGTTGCCGATGCCAGCAACCTCCCCGAGTACGTGAAGTTCACGTCCGATGGCGACGGCAAAATCGCCGCCTCTGGACTCGATGCCGGTTCCTACAAGGTGACCGAGGTCCAGACCCCCGACGACACCAAGTACACGAAGGCCGATCCCTTCACCTTCGCCATTACCCCGACGTATGACGACGCTGCCATGAAGGTAACGGGCCTTACGGCGGCGGTCTCTGAGGCCGACAAGGGTCGCACCGACATCGCCTTCGGCACGCTCGACGGCACTGCCGGGGACAACAAGCTGACCGGCACGGACGGCACCGGCGCCGACGCGGCATCTGGCGAAGTCACCATCAACGTTGGCAACACCAAGTCTGTGGGCCTTCCCGTCACCGGCCTTGATGGCGTGACGCTCACCTGGGTGGTGGGCGGCGCGGTGCTCGTCATTGGCGTGGCGCGCCTCATCCGTAACCGTCGCGCGGATTCCGAGGAGTAGCTGGCGCGCCGGCCTGCTATCTCATTGAGTGGGCTTCTTGCTTTCGGGAGGCGGGGACCTGGGGTTTTCGACCTGCGGGGCCTCGCTTCTCGGGCGATGTTCGCGCGGCTACTTCTCATTCCCACTTGCTATGTACGCTGTCGACCATGAAAGTAACCCCCATACAGCTATGAGAATCGACGTTGGAGGCGCCGAACCGATGAAGCACCGAGACGAGCAGAAAGCGACGGGCACCCCCGCTTCAGGTGGCAAGAAGCACCGCAGGCGTTTGCCTCGCTGGGCTGACCGGCTCATCACCATGCTCGTCATCCTTATCGGCGTCGGCCTTATGGTGTGGCCTTGGGTCCTCGACCGGTTTGAGGTGTCGGGCGTCTTCAACCAGATCAGCGCCGTGTCCAGCACAGTGGACGCCCTTCCCGCAGAGGAGCGCGAGCGAATTCTTCTCCAGGCGCGCGCGTACAATGAACTGCTTGCCGGCGAGAGCCCCGAGCTTCCCGCAGATGAGGTCGAGCCTTACGAGGAGCAGCTCATATTCGACCGCGACCCCATGATGAGCTGGGTGGAAATCCCCTCCATCAACGTGAGCATGCCGATTTACCACGGAACAGGCGAGGAAGTGCTCATGGCTGGCGTCGGTCACCTTGAAGGAACGAGCCTGCCTGTTGGCGGGGCATCCTCGCATTGCGTGCTCACGGCCCACTCCGGGATGCGCAACCTCAGTATGTTCGACGATATCCATGCGCTTGGAGAGGGCGACCTCGTCCTTCTTCACACGATGAACCAGACGCTCGCATACAAAGTGGCGAGCTCTGAGGTGGTGTGGCCCGACGAGGTCGAATCGCTTGCCATCGAGCCGGGGGGCGACAAGCTTACGCTTGTGACCTGCACGCCCTATGGCGTGAACGACCACCGGCTGCTCGTCCACTGCGATCGCACCGAATATGCCGAGCAGGAGGTCGCCGAGCAGAAGAGCCTTTTAGCGAGGCATTGGGGCAAGCGCGAGGTTGCGGTTCTCGTCGTTGCGGCCGCCATGGCGCTTATCTTGCTGGACATCGTCATTCATCGGGTTCGCCAGCGGCGCGGCGGCGGTCCAGCGAGCGGCAACCGGAGCGGCGGCGGTCGCTGAGGATTATTTCGAGTCCAACGACGGCGGCGAGCCCCAGAGGCGGCAACGACGCTGAGGCGAACCCCTTAATTTCTTAGCTACCGCTGAATCCAGGAGGTCTCGGGACGGCAGATAAGACGCGCGTTGTTGTAGGCCATCTCAATCGTGAGGCAGGTGCGTGCGGCGTAGAACCCGTCTTCGCGCTGGATGGTCAGCGCCAGTTCGGGCTTGTCGCTGGTCAGGCACAGCGGCAGCAGCAACTGGATCCGGCCGCCATAGAACTGCGGCACGGCGAGCGTATAGTTGGCCGCGGCGCGGCGGGCTGCCTCGACGACGGCGCCCTCGAAGGCGCGGCGCAGCAGCAGCGAGTTGTCTTCTCCCATGAGGCTCGCGGGAATGCGCGTCAAGTTCTCCTCATCGCCTAAGATGTGGTCGATATTGGATCGGATGGGCAGGCGGTAGTCGAAGACGAGCTCAGAGGGATCCTCGGCAAAGTGCACGCGGCAGGGCAGGTATTCGAAGGCGACCAGCATGGAGTCACTCTCTTTGAAAAAGCCCTTCTAAAACCAGTGCTGGCGCGCGTCGGGCTTGGTGTTGGGCTCG
>USJN01000085.1 GCA_900554945.1 uncultured Coriobacteriaceae bacterium
GAACTTAATACGCTTTCACTCGGTTACGGCTTCCATCAAGCATGGATTTACTCTGCCATGTTCAGCGCTGGCGTGTTCTTTGGGACCGACAAACCCTTCACCATGCTTTTCGACGGAGCATATTCCTGCTCGCTCATCGTTCTCGTAATCTCGATGATTTTCTTCGGCATCGCACTTCTTGCCCTTGGCGTTACCAATCAGATGTTCTTGCGCTTCTACGTGTCGAAGCGAGCGCTCGGGCTTTCCGCATCGCTCATCTGTTTGGGCACCTACGCCTCGTTCCTCGTTCCTGTCGGCGGACCCCTCGGCACCCTCGCCCTGCTCTTCGCCGGCTTGGCAACGGGCATCGGATCGAGTCTTATGGTCGTGCTGTGGGGCACGGCGTTCGCACGCTATGAGTTCAGCACTATCATCCTGAACACGGCGGTTTCAGTCGCCATCGGCATCGGCCTCTACATGGTTCTCACTCACTTGGTGCCGCCCTTCTGCTCGGGCGTCATCACCGGCATCTTCCCCATTGCCGAAGTCTTCATCCTCTGGCGTCTGACGCCGATTCCCTACTATCGTCGTCGCGAGATTCCGATTTTCCATCCGTTGACGGTCAAGCCCGCGCAGTTCCTTGTCCGCATGCTTATCCCGACAGCGATCTTCGGTTTCGCGCTCGGCGTCCTGCGCACCGTTGCGAGCAACATCGTGCTCCCTGCCGCCGACTTAACGATGCTCCTCGTCATGGGCGCCGCAGCCTGTTTGGGCATGTTCATCACCATCGCAACGATTTTCATTTCGAAGAACGAGGGGCATTGGGACCTCATCTTCCGAACGCTTTTGCCGTTCATCGCCCTCGCAGCGATTTCCCTGCCGTTCCTCGATTCACCGAGCTCGCTTCTCGCGTGCCTCGCGCTCATCGTGGGATACATGTGTTTTGAAGCGCTCATGTGGATATTCTTCGCCGATCTGGCGCAGGAGTTCCGCCTTTCGCCCATTTTCGTGTTCGGCACGGGACGAGGCACGCTTGCGCTTGCCTCTCTTTTCGGGACACTCTTCGCCATGACACCGATCAGCGATGCCAGATCCATGATCACGGGAGCCGATTACGGCTCCGGGGCTCTACTCGTTCTGTTTGCGCTCATCCTCGGATACGTGCTGTCCCCTCGCCAGCGCGAAGTGAAGGCGATTGTCGCCGCCCCAACTGAAGGAGTAAACGTTGATCAGGGAACGGAGGCCCTGAAAAAGCACATCGCCGCGCTGGACGAGAAAGACGCCACTGCAGAGAAGGCGCCCGCTCCCGAATCCGAAGAACCTCAGGAGACACCGCAGGATGCCGAGGAGGGTCGCCGCGCGAAGGGCCGCTTCCATGCCCAATGCGAGGCAATTGCCGACCGTTATCTTCTCTCGCGGCGCGAGACCGAGGTTATGTTCCTTCTTGCGAAGGGCCATAACGCGGCGTTCATTCAAGACCAGCTCTGCATCTCAAAGAGCACGGCGAAGACGCACATCAACCATATCTATCGCAAGCTCGATATCCATACGCAGCAGGAGCTTCTCAGCATGGTCGAGGCCGCCAAACGCGAAGCGTACGACTCGGAGAATAATCCTCCGCGCCGCTAGCGCGTAAGTTGGCGCTCGAAAGATGACGGCCGAGAAACCCGCTAAAACGTATCGCTTCGGAATCGACGCTGGGTCGAAGACCGTGAAAGTCGTGATCGTCGACGAAGATGGCACCGTGGTGAACTCGATTTACCGCCGCCACCTTTCAAACATCCGCGAGACGCTTCTCGATATTCTGCACAACTTGGTCTGGCGCTATGGCGACCTTCCCGGCAAAGCAACCGTCACCGGCTCGGCGGGCATCGCACTCGCCGAGATGCTTAAGCTCCCGTTTGTGCAGGAAGTTCTGGCAACCGAGCGTGCCGTGCGGGAACTCTGCCCCGACGCCGACGCCGTCATCGAGCTTGGCGGTGAGGACGCGAAGGTGATCTATCTCTCGGGCTCTCCCGAACAGCGGATGAATGCGACCTGCGCTGGCGGAACGGGCGGGTTCATCGACTCGATTGCCTTTATGCTCGGCGTGCGCACAAGCGACATGAGTCGACTTGCGGGCGGGGCGTCGCGTATCTACCCGATTGCATCGCGATGCGCCGTGTTCGCGCAAACCAACGTGCGACCCCTTTTGAATGCCGGCGCCAAGAAGAGCGACATCGCAGCAAGCGCCCTTGAGGCCGTCGTGCGGCAAACGATTACCGGGCTCGCATGCGGACGACCCATCGAAGGGAAGGTCATCTTCCTCGGAGGGCCGTTACAATTCATTCCTGACCTGGTCAGACGCTTTCAGATTGGTCTTGGGTTGAAACGCGGAGAGGGTATTAGGCCGCGCTGGGCCCACATCTTCACCGCCCACGGCGCCGCGCTGTATGCAGGGGAGTTGCCAGAGAGCAAGCCTACATCGCTTGGGCAACTCGAGAAGCGCATACGACAAGCGGATGCGCCGGAAGACGACTTAATGCGGCTTGAACCCCTGTTCGCAACCGACGAAGAGCGTGAGACGTTCAAGGAGCGCCATGCACGGGTTGATTTCCCCCGAAAGAGGCTCTTCGATTGCAAGGGTCCGCTTTACTTAGGGATAGACGCGGGATCGACCACGGTGAAGATGGCCGTTATCGATGATGCGGGTAACCTTGTTTATTCCTGCTATACGCCGGTGCAGGGCGACGCACTCGCCACCGCGACCGAAGAGCTGCTCGATTTCGACAGATCGCTCCCCCACGTCTACGGCACGGACGAAACGACCGCCTGGGTTGCACATGCCACGGCGACGGGATATGGTGAGGACCTGCTGCGTGCGGCGCTCGGTATTGATTCAGGCATCGTGGAGACGACGGCGCACGCTCGCGCGGCAATGGAGCTCGTGCCCGACGCGACGTTCGTGCTCGACATCGGCGGGCAGGACATGAAGGCGCTCTGGATCAAGAACGGCATGGTGTCGAACGCTATTCTCAACGAAGCATGCTCGAGCGGATGCGGATCGTTCATCGAGGGAACCGCGCATTCGCTGCGCTTGAGCCCCCATGCGTTCAACGATGCCGCACTTACCTCGGAGCACCCTGTTGACCTGGGGACGAAGTGCACGGTGTTCATGTCATCCCGCGTCAAACACGCCCAGAAGATCGGGGCGAGCGTCAACGATTTGGCAGCGGGCATCGCGTACTCGGTGGTGAAGAACGCCCTGTTCCGCATCATCGGCGCCGAAAGAATCGACACGCTGGGGCCTCAGATAGTCGTGCAGGGCGGGGCGTTCAAGTCCAATGCCGTGCTGCGCGCGTTCGAGAAGGTTTGCGGCGTGGAGGCCATTCGCCCCGAAAGCGCCCATCTCATGGGAGCGATCGGTGCGGCGCTGATCGCGCGCGAGCGAGCCTACGATGCGACGGGGAAAGCCGACAGCGGCTTGGACGCAGCGCCGCGAAGCACGATGATTTCCGCGCGTGAGCTTGAGTCGCTGTCCGTTGAGCGCTTCTCGTCCCGATGCCCGGGGTGCTCGAACGCATGCCTTCTCGCCATCGCCGATTTTGGGCATGGTAGGCGTTTCATCAGTGGAAACAAATGCAGTAACGCAAATGACTTCGAGTTTTCGCGCAACGAGGAGCCCAAAGCCCGCGCCGAGGGAGCAGACACGGCCGAAGGACACGAGCAGCACTCCCGACCCCGCCAAGCCCCGAACGCGATCGCTGCCGAGCAGCATCTGCTGCAGTCGGTTGGGAGCGTAGCGCAAGGCGGCGCCCGCGGGACGCGCTCGATCGGCATCATGAACTGCTTCGAAACCTACGAATATGCCCCGTTTTGGCGAACACTGTTCGCAGAGCTCGAGTTCAGCGTGGTCATGCCCGACGACGCTCGCGGAGCCTCGTTCGAGCAGGCGGCGCTCGCAACCGTCCCCGCCGAAGGTGCATGTTTCCCCGCAAAGATAGCGCATATGAGAGCTTTTGACCTGATGAACGCAGGTGCGGACACCATTTTCATGCCCCGTTTCAACCGTATCGGGCGTTGTGCGGTGTCGTGCGAATACGCCGATGCGCTCGCAGATGCCGTGCCCGCGTTTGAGCAAGGGGAAGTGCGGCTTTCGCGACCCCACCTCTCATCATTCAAGGTGGCGCGCATTGCAAAGGACGAGGACGACCTCTCGACGCTCTTTTCCGAGGTGGGAAGCTTCTGCCCTGACGGCGCGCCGCTTTCCCGCGAAGAATTCGACCGCGCCCTTGAAAAGGCACTCGCGTCGCAAAGGGAATTCTTCGATGCGGTCGCCCGGGCGAACGGGAAAGTGATCGACTGGCTTGCCGAGGACGCACAGCGGCACGCTATCGTGGTTGCCGGACGCCCCTATCACACCGACCCTCGCCTTATGAGGGGAATCGACACGATGCTTACGAAGTTGGGATTCGCCATCTTGTGTCCCACAAGCTCAGACACGTGGGCGACGCGTCGACCGCACGACCCGAATTGCCCGCCATGGAAACCGGGCAAGCACCTTACACGCCTCGCTCGTTTCGCTGCCGAGAATCCGCAGGTCGATCTTGTGTGCCTGCAATCGTTCGGCCGCGGCTACGACGCGCTGAGCCTCGAAGACGCGCGCGACATCCTCGAAGCGGCAGGCAAACCCTTCACCGCGCTGAAAATCGACGACCTTTCGGACAAGGCGCACCTCAATATCCGACTTCGTACACTGGCCGAGGGAATCGAGTCGATGAGCCGCCGCGGAGGAAGCGGACAAGAATCGCTCACTGAGAGCCCGAAAAAGCGCGAATGCGCAATTGGCGGCACAGCTGCCAGTATCTTGGCCGCAACATCGCATGTCGAGAAGGGGCGCGCCGCAGTCGAAGGCTTCGCAGGCAACGCAGAGGCCCCCGAAGTTTCGGGCCGCGAGCTCGAGCGCATTCCGAACGTCATGAGCGAGGGTATATCCGCCGCCGATGCGCAGGTGGCGCAACGCCAAGTACCAGGCGACGTCTGCTTTACCGCAGCGGCTCTCATCGCACGTACTCTGCGAATAGTTGAGGAGAATCCGCAGTTCAAAGCATTGCGAATCCCGCTGGTCTGTAACCGCTGCCTGCTCGACGGGCTCGCCCATACCGTTTGGCGGCTCAACGGCAGCTGCCCAGAAATCATAGAGGAAGAACGCTGGCCGCAACCCATCGAAAAACCCGCCACACCCAGGGAGAAAGACGCCAGGCGAGTTCTCGTCGGCCTTGTCGGCAATCCGCTTCTCTGCTTCGACGCCTTCATGAACGATTCCATCTTAAAGCTGTTGAGACGCCTGGGGTGCGACGTTGCGATGCCCGACCCCGACAAGCTCTTCTGCGAGGACGTCCGCTATCTCGACCAGATGGACGAGTTCTCACGCAAAGGGGTCGATTGCGTGATCTACCTGCAGAGCTTCGGCTGCATGAAAGCGCATGTGCACGCCCGCGGCTTCGCCCACGAATACGCGCGGCGCTATCCCGATATGCCGATCACCGTCATCGACTATGACCCCGAATCATCAGCGCTGAACAGGGAGAACCGCATCCGTCTCGCCGTGGAGGCCGCCCAGCGGGCGAAGAGGGAAAGATAGGGCCCGAAAAAGAACCGCGCCCAACAAACCCCGGCCTTCCACAAGCATCCCGCAAAAGCGCATGCAACGCACGCGAGGAGCGTAAGGTGGGAAGGCTGGGCGCTGAGCGCGGCATTGGCAACGGCTCGTTTTCACAGGCCGTTGATGCGCAAAACTAGTTGACGCAGTGGACCTTTTTGCCCGTTTCCAGGTAATCCATAACTTCGCGCACGGCCATCTCCGCACAGTTTTCCTCGGCCTCTGCGGTCGATGCACCCAGGTGAGGAAGGACGAGCGCGCCCTCCATCGTCATGACCTCGGGCGTTGCGAAGTCCGTCACGTAACGGCGAACCTTGCCCGACGTAAGCCCCGCGCGCATGGCATCATTGTCGACCAGAGTGTCGCGCGAGAAGTTCAGAAACGCCGCGCCCTCCTTCATGGCCGCAATTTCGTCCGCACCGATCATGCCCTTCGTCTTCGGCGTTGCCGGGACATGGATCGTGATGTAGTCGCAGCTTGCGCACAGGTCGAGCAGGTCGTCGGTGAAGCGGAGGTTCGGGGAGATGGTAGCTGCGCGCTCGGCATCGAGGAACGGGTCGTAGCCGACCGTCTTCATCCCCAGCGCCTCAGCAGCGGGGATGACGAGGCGCCCGATGGCTCCAAGGCCGATCACCCCGAGCGTCTTCCCCATGATTTCGGTGCCAGCGAACTGCTTCTTCGCCTTCTCGGCGCTCTTCGCGATGTTCTCATCGTCCGCGTTGTGGCGGCACCATGCGGCGCCCCCCACGACATCGCGCGCGGCCAGAAGCAGAGCGCACAGCACGAGTTCCTTCACGGCGTTTGCGTTCGCGCCCGGCGTGTTGAACACAGGAATCCCGCGCTCGGCAAGCGCGTCGAGCGGGATGTTGTTCACGCCCGCGCCCGCGCGCGCGACCGCCTTCAAGTTGTCGGAGAATTCCATCTCGTGCATGTTCGCACTGCGCACGAGGATGACGTCGGCCTCTGACACGTCGTCGGTCAGCTCATAGTCAGACGACAGGAGCGCCAGCCCTTTTTGCGAGATGTTGTTCAAGCAGTGCACTTTGTACATGGAATCCCCTTTCTATTGGTAGGTTTACCGCACA
>USJN01000086.1 GCA_900554945.1 uncultured Coriobacteriaceae bacterium
CCTGGGTGCGTCACACCGCGTCCAATGGCACCGTCAACCTGTTCACCAAGGCACCTTCCGGAATGACGGTCGGCGTGGTCATAGGCTCCAAAGTCGATTGGAACGACGCACTGCCCATGATTGAGAACATCGTCTTGAAGTAGCGACGGCCCACCCAAGGGGAGCGTCGATTGACCAGATGCAGGAACCCCGAATAGCCTGACCCTTTTCGGGAAGGCGATTCACGAAGCGACCCCACCGATTGCACGAGGCGGGGTCGCTTGCTGTTTCGGTCGCCGCTCATTGTCGGGCGGCAGAGATAACCCCGGAGAATCTACAGCTCGGAGATAGTCTTCGCGGAGACAACATTGCTCGGCGAGATGAGGATCGCCCCGACCGAGCCGATCTTCGGCGTGCTCACATAGAAGGCGCCGTTCCTCGATTCGCCCATCGACGAGATCGTCGAGTCTGCCGTGGTGATGACGATGTCGATGTTCTCGGCGTTCTTCAGAAGCGATGCCTCGGGGCACAGGGCGATGACGTAGTCCACCTTCTGCTCGGTGAAGTACTTCACCTTCTCGTCGATAAGGATCCTCGAATACTCGTGAGTGACCGAGAAAATGCCGAAGCGCTTGCCGCCACGCTTTAAGATCGTTCCCTCTTCATAGGCGGAAAGGTCGTTCGTGTGAAGCGAGATGACGTTCGCTCCCTTGCCCCGGTAGAGCGCGTCGACATCGGAGAGGGCAATAGGCTCCTTCTCCTTCTTATGTCCCGCAAGAGGGGCAGCGGAATTTGCCTGGGATTCAGGGGCGTCACCAGGGGAAACAGCTGCAGAAACGCCTTGCCCTACGGTGCCTTCGGACGCGGAGCCTTCCGCAGCGACAGGTTCCGATGCAGTAGAGACTCCCTGATCGACAGAGCCGTTGCCCTGCGCGCTTACGCTCGTTGGGGAAGCTGTATTTACACTCGAACCACCCTGAGAAGAAGCGGTCTGCTTGTCGGAAGACGAGGCGGCAGAAGATGCCTGGCTGTTTTCCGAAGAGGAAGCAGGGGCTTGGCCGTCCCCCGCCTTCGAGTCCCTGGGAAGCGATTCGGCATCCCCCGCGCTCTTTGAGTTGGCGAAGCCGTTGGCAGCTGATGCCGCAGAAGCAGGCGATTGCGCGGCGCTTTCTTCCTCTTCAATGGTTCCCTCGTAGACGATGGCGGTATAGCCTTCCATGTTACCGAACGCATCGTCGATGTTCGAGGCGGTGACGTTCCATGAATGGCCAGCAAACACGTAGCCGAACAGGATGCACCCCATCCCAATAGCAAGGATGAGGAACACGATGAGCGCGATTTTCTCTCGGGATGTCTTTTCCATAGCAGCGTTCATTATAGGCAAACGAGCATGAGCCGCCAGCCCCCATCTCCCGAAGACAGACAATCTCGACGCTCTACCGCTCTAACGGAGGCGAGCAAGCGCACCCCATCAGGCACAATTCGCAAACAAGGCATTAGGAGGCATGGACATGCGAGCCTCTCGAATCAGCTTTCGCTCCTCGAGAGCTTCACTTTCCGCGTCGCCACGCGCTCCGTAAGCGCAGGGGTATGGGAGACGAGCAGCATGCCGGCACCTTCTCGCTCGGCATAGTCCAGCAGCACGCGCCAGATATGCGCTTGCGTGACCGCATCCAGCATCGTGGAA
Organism: uncultured Coriobacteriaceae bacterium; assembly: GCA_900554945.1. Lineage (GTDB taxonomy): Bacteria > Actinomycetota > Coriobacteriia > Coriobacteriales > Eggerthellaceae > Ellagibacter. The sequence goes on from USJN01000086.1 coordinate 1,667, forward strand.
ACTTCGTCGCAGATGAGGTAGCGCGGACGCGTGGCAAGCGCACGGGCTATGCAGAAGCGCTGCAGCTCGCCGCCGGAGAGCTCATGTGGGTAGCGCTGCATCCACTCATCGCGAATCCCCAGGTTGTCGAGGAGTTCTTGCGGCACGTCGCCCGCCTCCGCCAGCGTTTTGCGCATGCGCAGGCGCGGATCGACCGCCTGCTCGGGATGCTGCTGGATCAGCTGCACCGGGCATACTCCGCGACGCGGAAGCGGCTGACCATCGAGCAGCACCTCACCAGCCTGCGGACGCTCGAACCCAGCGAGCACGCGGCACAGCGTGGTCTTGCCAAACCCCGAGGGAGCCTGGAGCGCTACGCGCTCGCCGGGCTCGACTTGCAGGCTGAACCCGCTGTACAGGGGTTTTGCGCCAGGGTAACCGAACGTGATGTCTCGAGCCTCTAGCACGGGAAACCTCCCTTGCCAACCGATGCGTTGCCGCGGCCTTGCTCGTCCATGCTCGCCGTAGCCGCGAAATCGTGCTCGGGAAGGGCATGCCACAGCGCGCGGGTGAACGGATCGCGCAGAAGCGCGGGGTCGGCGAAGTTCGCGACCGCCGTCTCTTCCACCACGGTGCCATCCTTGAACACGGCAACGCGATCGGCAACGCGCAGCGCGAGCTCGATATCGTGCGTGATCAGCAGCACGCCGTTGCCCTCGTTGGCGAAGGCACGGAAGTCGTCCAGCGCTCGGACCGCAAGGTCGAGGTCGAGCCCGGGCGTTGGCTCGTCGGCCACGATCACCCGCGGGTCGTCCATGAGCGCGCAGCAGAGCAGCACGCGGCGCGCCATGCCGCCAGAAAGCTCATGAGGGTAAAGGCGCGCAACCTCGGGACCGAGCCCGTAGCGCTCGAACAGCTGCTCGCGGCGCGCTTTGCGCTCGGCCTTCGACAGCGCGTTCGCGAAGCCTTCGACCTGTTTCCCCACGCGCATCATGGGGTCCAAATGGCTCACGCTTTGCGGCACGAGCGACAACCCGTGCCCGCGCAGCGCGCGCAAGCCTTCTGCGTCTTTGCGCTCACCGTCGAACCAGATGCGCCCCGTCACCGTAGCGTTCGGCTCGAACAATCCCAGCACCGCATCGGCGAGAAGCGTCTTGCCCGAGCCCGATGCGCCCACCACAGCCACGATCTCGCCCGCGTGGACGGCGATGCTCAACCCGTGGAGCACCTGGACATCGCGCTGCTTCGCCTGGAAGTACGGCGCATCCTCGTCGTACATGCAAAAGCTCACGTTCAAATCCTCGACCTGCAAAAGGTGGTGCCCGCCGTCATGGTGCGACGTCGCCGCATGTGTGTGATGATGGTGCAGCTGCGCATCCTTGTGCGCGGTTTGCTCGTGAGCGATCGCGGCAGCCTTGTTCGCCGAAGCCGCTTGCGCAGCCGCGCCGTCGTTTGCATTCTCCAACATCTTCCCCACCTATTTCTGCGCCGTATGCGGGTCAACGAGCTTTCGCAGGCTCTGACCAGCTACATCGAAGAGCAGCACCGTCGCCATGAGCGCCAAACCCGGGAACACGGCAAGCCACCAGGCACCCGTCGATAGGTAGCTCATCGACTCACTCAAGATCACGCCGATCGCCGGCTGCTCGGGCGGCAAGCCGAAGCCGAGGAACGTGATTGCCGCCTCATGAAGGATGGCATGCGGAAAGAGCAGGATAAGCCCCACCACGAACTGCGGCAACACGTAGGGCACCATATGGTGCAACGCGATGCGCGCCGGGCTTTGCCCCAACTTGCGCGCAACTTCGACGAACTTCGACTCGCGGCATTGCAGCACCTCGGCACGAACGACGCGCGCAAGGCTCGGCCAATGCGTCACGGCAACGCCGATGGTCACGCCCCAGAAGCCCTTCCCGATTGCATAGGAGATGAGCACCAGAAGCACGATGTGGGGAACTCCCATCATGAGGTCGATCAGCCAGCTGATCACCGCATCGACGCGCTTCCCGCCAAGCGCGGCAGCACACCCGAGCACGAGTGCGATAACCGACGAGACGGTGGCCGCCAGCAAGCCCACCAGCACGCTTGTGGACAGTCCCGCAAGCGTGCGCGAAAGCATGTCGCGACCCATCCAGTCGGTGCCGAAGGGGTGGGCAAGCGAGGGCGACAGATTCTTCGCGGTGAATTCCGTGACCATCGCCTGACTGTAAAGCACAAGCCCCGACGCCACCACAATGGCGAGCGCGCAGGCGGCCGCGATGCACGCGACGAGCGTGGTTGCCCGATTGCCGCGCGAACGCTGCACGGGAGTATGGAGAACCTCTTCCATCAAGCCCTCCCCTCGCCGACGCGCATGCGCGGATCGAGCACGCCATAAAGAATATTAGCCAGCAGGTTGCCGCCGAACACGAGTGCGGCACTCACGAGCGCGATACCCGCGAGAAGCGCCACGTCGCCGCCCAACCCTGCGGTCACAGCCGCCTGCCCCAGGCCGGGATAAGAAAACACCTGCTCTACCAGCACCGACCCGCCAAAGATCTCGGAGATGAACGCACACTGCAGCGTGACGGCCGGCAGCGCGACATTGCGCAAGCCGTGGTGTACGATCACGCTCAGCTCCGACTCGCCGCGCGCGCGTGCGAAGCGCACGTAGTCGCTTTCCAGTACATCAACAACCTTCTCGCGCGTATGGAGCGCGATGTTGGCCACGCCCGTCACCGAGAGTGTGAGCGCAGGAAGCACCAGGTGATGCACGGCATCGGCCAACGTCACATCCGCCGCCGACACGCCGATGGGCACGGAGAACCCGATGGGGAACCAGCCTAGCTGCACGGCGAACACCATCAAGATGAGCAAGCCGAGCCAGAACGTGGGAGTCGAAGCCAAAAGAAAGCAATAGCTGCAAACCACCCGGTCGAGCGCACCGCCGCGGCGAGCGCCCGCCGCAACACCGAGCGCGAACCCCAACGCGCCGCTGAGCAACCACGCGATGCCCATGAGCGCCAACGAGTTGGCGGCTCGGTGCGCAATGACCTCGGATACCGGCGCATTGAACCTGAGCGATGTTCCCATGTCGCCCTGCAGAAGGGCACCTGCCCAGTTGGCAAAGCGCTCCCAAAACGGCACGTCGCCGCCCCAGTAGCTCGCCAGCTGAGCGCGTTTGGCCTCCGACATGTTCACATACGCGGCCTGCCCCACGTTCGCCTGCACGGGGTCGATCGGCGACATGCTCACCAGCGCGAACACCACCAACCCCACGGCAAGCATCAGCAATGCGAACCGCACGATATGTCGAGCAAGATATTTCGCCATGCGAAGCTGCGCCTACCAGCTCCACTTGTCGACGTTGTTCACGATCGACCAGCCATGCCCATGCGGATGCGGCTTCTGATCGGCGACCTTCAAGCCATCGGCAACGAAATACAGGTGGTCGACGTTGGCGAACCACACCCACGTGGCAGCGCCTTGCGGGGCCACGCCGTTCTCGCCGTCCCACATGGCAAGCTTCCACTCGTCGTACGAATCGGCGATCACAGGGTTTGCCAGCGCAGCGTTCAGGTGCGCGTCCACCGCCGCGTTCTCGTAGCACGCGTAGTTGCCGTTGCCCGTCGAGTAGTTCAGGTTGTAAATCTCGATCGGGCTGTTCGAGCCCCAGCCCCACACGACGGGGTCGTTGAACTGGTGTCGGTAGATGTCGTCCCAGCTTGCACCCTTCGGCGACACCTTGATGCCGAGCTCGCCCATCTGGTTGGCAAACTCCATGGCGATGGCTTGGCGCACCGAGTCGGACGCCGAATAGTACAGATCGAACGCGGCAGGCACGCCATCCTTCGCCCGCACGCCATCGGACCCGAGCGCCCAACCCGCCTCGTCGAGCAGCTCCTTGGCGCGGGCGACGTCCTGTTCGCATCGCATATCGTCCGATGACCAGGGCATATTGTCGCTCACGCTGTACGCGACCTCGCCATAGCCGTTCAGGACGTTGTCGATAAGCGTCTGACGGTTCACGCCGTAGTTGATGGCGCGGCGCAGCGCGAGGTCCTGCGTGACGTCGTTGCCTGCGGGGTACTCCTCGCCCGTCTGCTTCTTCGTAGCGCCCGCCGCGATGGCGGGAAGGGAGATGCCCCGCGAGTCGACCGATGCGCAGTTCAGCAGGTCGTAGCCCGTCGGCTGCTGGTCAGCGTAGGTGGCCACCGTGAAGGCAACGTCCACCTGGCCGGAGCGAGCCGCCGCAAGGCTTGCGTCCTCTTCCATGAACACCACCACGACGCGCTCGATCTTCGGGGCGTCGCCGTAGTAGTCGGGATTGGCCTTCAGGATAACCTGCTGTCCGTGGTCCCATTGCTCCAGCATGTAGCGACCGCTGCCAATCGGGTTGGTGCCGTAGTCGCTGCCGTGCCCACCATCGGGAACGATGCCGATGACGGCAAGCGTATACAGGAGCGCGTTGAAGGGCTTGTTCAGATGGACCTCGCACGTTTCGTCGTCGACGGCGACGGCCTTGTCCACCATGGTCAGGTCGCATTCGCTGGCCTCGCTGTTCGCAACGCCGTTGATCGTATAGGCCACATCATGCGCCGTAAGCGCCTTTCCGTTGGTGAACTTCGCGTCCGTGCGAACGGTGAACGTCCACGTGAGGCCGTCATCGCTGCAGGAGTATGCCGTCGCGAGGTCGTTTTCGAAGCCCATATCGGCCGTCGTGGTCAGAAGCGTGGACTGGATAAGCGGCTCATGCACATGCTCGCCGCAGCCCCAGGAGACAAACGGGTCGAAGCCAGCGGCGGGTTCGCTGCTCACGGGCATGGATACCGTAACCTGGGAAGCACGCTCTTCACTCTTCGCGGTGGCGTCAGCATCCGAGTTGCCCGTATTCGAGTTGCTCGCGCAAGCGCTCAGTACGCCGCCGAAGCCCACCGCAGCCGCGCTCACGCCTGCCGCCTGCAAAAACGTTCGCCTTGAGAAGCTTTTCATCGAGTTGTCCTTTCATCGGCCAAGCAGAGCGCGCAGCTGATGCGTTTTCGGCGCAC
>USJN01000087.1 GCA_900554945.1 uncultured Coriobacteriaceae bacterium
ATTGCCGAGGCCTAAGCTTTATCCGTACAGCCTACTAGCAGCGCGGACTGCGGTGGTGGGCAAGCGTGGCGAGGAAAGCGGAATGAGGTCGGTGATTATGGGACAGGGTCGGATGATTTGCCTCATTGCTATAGGAATGCACCTCCCCGTTTGCGGCGGCGTCCCGAATTGGGCTCCCTAAGGGCCGCTCCGAAGCGCCTGGCTACCTCATTTCTACCTCGCTTGGAGCAATGAGGCAAGCCTGGAGCCGGCGGCGCTCCCCTACGCGTCTTCCCCGCCTTCGATCTCGTGGACGCCCAGCTCGCGCAAGTAGGGTTGCCCCTCTCGGTCCTCGAAAACGTTGGCGCTCTCTGCAAAAACCGCCTTGGGGCACGCCTTGCGCGCCTCCCCCAGACGGTCGAGCGGAATGGCAATCGAAGGCACCTGCGCATCCCAATCCTGCGGTACGCGGCATGCTCGCGCCCACGCACGGACCGCCTTCGCGCCCTTGCCGAAAGCCTTTGCGCACTTCAGAAGCTTATCCCCCTCATCGAGGGAAAGCCAAGGATACGCAGCCCGTAAATCGGCATCCTCCAGAAACGCCTTGTTTTGCTGGAAGATCTGCCCCGTGTTCTTGTTGTCCGAGCTGCAATAATGCACCCCCAGCTCAAGCTGCTGCTCGTCGGCGTACTCGAGCAGCGCCAGCGCCTCGGCTTCGCTGCCCGCAACGGGAACGCCGCCGCCGTACCAATAATCGTACAGGTAGTTGAACGGGTGCTTGCGCAGCTCGAAACCGCGCGCGCGGAACTCTTCCGCGTTGCAGAGGGGAAAGCAGAATTCAAGTAGGTTGATTCCCCGCACGCCCATCGCATCGAGGCGCGTGAGAAGCGTCTTCATCGTGGCGAGCGTACCGGGAATCACCGGCATCTCAACCATGACATGCGGCAACGAGGACACAGCAGCCGCCATGCGCTCGAACACGGGCGCATCAGCGCTCGCGATGTCTTCGGGCTTCACACTGAAGCGAATTTCGTCGAGCCCTGCCTGCGCGAGCTGTCCCAAGCACGCATCGTCGAGCAAATCGCCGCACGTATACAAGCGCACATGAGCGGCGGGATACAGCTCACGCGCCCGCTCGATAAAGGTCACGACCTGCTCCTTGTGCAGCAAAGGCTCGCCACCCGTGATGGCGAGGCAGTCGAACTGGGCATCGGCATCGTGTGCAGCTTCAAGTTCGGCTACGATATCGCGTCGGTGGGATAGGAAATACTCGTAGTGCTCCTGGTTGGGATTGAAGCAGAAGTAGCAATGGCGCGTGCATCGCAGGTCGATGAAAAACGTCGCCGTGCGCTCGCCTGTGCGGCACGCCAAGCACGCAGGAGATATCCATCCGCGCCACAGGGAGCCGCCTCCGTTCTCACAATGGCAGCCGCAGGCACGGGCCACCCGCGCCCGGCGCGCTCGGGAACAGGATTCCGAAGCCTCGAAGGGAACGCCGAAAGCGGCGACTGCTTCCTCATAATCGCGTTCTACCTGGTTGAATGCTTTCGCGTATTCCCGAACGTCCATCGCAATCCCTATTCGCCAATATGTCCCATCAGCCAATCGAGCTGCACGCTATCGACATGGGCAACCATGACGATGCCCTGGGCAAATGCGGCATACAGTCCGCGCGCGTCCCGTTCGATCACCTTTTGAGCGAACGCGTTGATCCACGTGAGCACATGCGCTTCCAAAAAAGCCTTGGAATCCTGCAGCGCCTTCCGGCATTCGGAATCGCGCCCGTCGGCATATGCCTCGTACGCGCGAGACCCCATGCAGCTCAGATATCCCAGCATAGCCGCAATGTGGTCATCGGGGAACTGCTTTTCAGCCTGAAGTTTCAAACCGGCGGCATGATACGCTGCGCGAACGTCGAGCGTGCTGCACTGGAACAGCGTCTGCTCGGTGCCCACGTACGGCGACTCCCACATATGAACATAGCAGTCCCCGGGAATCTGGAAGAGCTTCGCGTAGTCGCCTTCCATCTCGGATGCAAGCGTCGCCACGGCATCCGAAGACAGGTCCCCGCGCTCGTCATAGCACGACAGAACCCCCCTCGCACAATCGTCGAGCGAGCAGTCCATCTTAGCGAGAGCACACTTGCTGTCAACGGACAGGTCCCCATCAGAGATCACGGCAGCCTCGCAGGTGAACATCTCGCGAGCCTGCGAACCAAAGAGCTTTGCGACGAAATCGGGCGAGCAGTTGCCGCCGAAGACCGCATGAAGCAGATCGTAGAGGTACGCGCGGCGGGCAAGATCCATACCGATGCGGCTTTCGAGTTGTTGATCAGGCATAACGCCGCTCCTTTCAAGGGAAGGCCGCGCCCTTCCCGCCGCAGCGAGAACACAGGCAGCCAACTGTTCCAGTGAATACTACACGACAAGAAAACGCCGCGCCACAAGCGAGATGCGGCGCGGCGGCAAATGAAACCCCGATTTTACCAGGTCAGCTCGACAGCAGAGCTATCGAACGCAAGATCTTTGGTCTTGACGAGGAGGTTCGGCTGGGTCGGATCGGGGCTCGGGAGCACCACGATGGTGCCCTTGTCCAGATCGTTGCCATACTTCTTGCGAAGCTCGTCAACATCGCCGGCGTCAAGCGCACGGTTCGGGCAACCCGCAACGCAAGCGGGCTGATCGCCGTTGGCTCGCAGGCCGTAGCAACCGTCGCACTTGCCGGAAACGCCCTTCTCGGGGAAGTACTGCGGATGGCCGTACGGGCAGCTCATCACGCACATACGGCAACCAATGCACTTGTTCTGGTCCTGAACGACAGTGCCATCTTCAGCCTTGCTGATCGCGCCCGTCGGGCAGTTGGCCAAGCAGATCGGGTTCTCGCAATGGTTGCAGCTGCCAGAATAGCTGTACGACTTAACGTTGGGGAACGTGCCGACCGTATAGCTCTTCACATTGCGATACAAGGTTCCGACCTCAAGACGATTCTTGTCTTTGCACGCCACTTGGCACGCGCGGCAGCCGATGCAACGCGTCATATCAAAGTAAAAACCAAAAGCCATGATTCCCTCCTTAGCCAAGATTCAGGATGCGTGCATCGGTGTAGCAGTCGTCTTCCAATGCAGGGCCATCGTATTTCTCGAAATTGCAGTTATTGTTGTTGTAGCTGGTCACGCCGCAGCCGGAAATGTTATTGCCGGTGAGGTAGTTGTCGGCGCCGCCCTCGTCGATGCCGGTCTTCTCGTTCAAGCGAACCCAAGAACCATGGGGAATGCCGACTTCGCCGGGCATGAGGTTCTCCATGCAGCACGCCTTGCGCAGCACTTCGCCGTACTTCGTCCAGATACGCACGGTGTCGCCGTCCTCGATTCCCTTCTCCTTCGCGTCAGAGGCGTTCAGGAACACGGGGTTCGCCCAAGCCTCGCGCAGCCAGGGGCAGTTGTCGAACACGGAGTGCGAACGGCGGAAGTAGTGCGGGTTGAACAGCAGGTACGGGTACTCGCCCTTCTCGCCATCAATCTTGCCGTCCTTGAAGGTGGTCTCGTAGCCCGTGCCGGGAACGAGGTACTCGGGGTACGGCGCGTAGGTGTGGTCGCACAGGCCGATGCTGTTGAACAGGTCGGCCTTCGCCTGGCAGGTGATCTCGAACTTGCCGCTCTTGGTCTTGAGCGGGTTCTTCTCAGGGTCCTGAATGAACGAGGCGTAGCCCAAAAACGAAGAGTACTTGTCGTCCTTCTTGCGCTCCACCTGGTAGCCGCCGTTGGAGACGAACTCATTGAGGCCCACGCGGCCGGTCTGGGTCTTACCCTCGACGCCCCACTCCTTGAGGTCGGCCTCGGTGACGGTGACGAGCGGCACGTACTTGCCGGAGTCGTCGTCCGCGATGACCGTGGCACCCGCGATGCTGTTGAAGAACGCCTGCTTCGGGCTGATCGGGTACACCGTCTTCGGATCCACGCCGATGGCCTCCATGATCAGGGAGTTGATCTCGACGTCGGTCTTCGCTTCGAACAGCGGCTCGGTGACCTGCGAGAAGCAGAACAGGAACTCGCGGTTGGAAGCGGAAAGGCCGCCAGGGACTTCCCACTGGGTGGTGACGGGCAACACGATGTCGGAATACATCGCCTGCGTGGTCATGAACTGGGCCTTTGCCAGAACGAAGTCCATCTTGCGATGCGCCTCGATGCCGCGCTTCATGTTCGGGCCGGTCTGCAGGTAGGCGTTCTCGTCGTGGATGATGCAGTGGATGTCGCACGTGCGATCCTCACCAGCCTGCGAGCCCTTGCCAGAGTACCAGTCGCCGACCATGCGATACTTGCCGGTCAGGCACGCTTCCCACACCTGAGGTCCGGGGATGACGCCGTCGATCTCATTCTTCTGGCTTGGATAACCCGAGCTACCACCCTTCACCAGGGCGGGGCCGCCATTACCGGCGTTTGCATGGTAGTTGTTCGCGGTGCAGTTGCCGGGCTTGCCCATGTGGCCGCCCATAGCGCCAAGCGTCATGAACAGCTGCGGAACGTTCTCGCATGCATCGCAACGAGCGGCGGCGAAGTTGTGAAGCAGCCACACATTCTTCTTCTTGCCGATCTCGCGAGCGAACCACGTGATCTTCTCAACGGGAACGCCGCAGATGGCAGACGCCCACTCGGCGTCGTGCTTCACGCCGTCGTACTTGCCTTCCAAATAGTCGGCGAAGTTGACGTCTTCCTTCAGGTCTTCAGGCTTGTGGTCGGCGTCGAAACCGACGGTGTACTTGTCCAAAAACTCCCAGTCGATGATATCGCCCTCGGCCTTGTCCAGGCGGATCATCTCGGAAGCGACGCCCAGCAAGAACGCCGTGTCGGTGCCGGTGCGGATGGGAATCCACTCGGCGTCGAGCATCTGGGCGGATGCCGTGTAGATCGGGTCGACGGTGATGAACTTGACGCCCGCTTCCTTCGCGCGGATGTAGTGGTAGCTCGGCGTACCGGCGGCAGACCACGCGGGATTGGACGCGTAGAACACGATGGTGTCGGCGTTCAGCATGTCGGTACGATCGTTGCACACGCCCGCGTCGGTGCGGGGAATGCCGATGGTGTCGGCGGTATTCAAAAGATAGGCACCATGGGAAGTGGTGTCGGCGGTGCTGGTGTGCCCGCCCCATGCCAGAAGCGGCGCGAACGCGAGGCGCGAGCCGTAGCTTCCCAGCAGAAACGCCTGGTTGCCGTACTTCTCCTTGATGGTCTTGAACTGATCGCCAATGTAGCTAATGGCCTCATCCCAGCTGATGCGCTCCCATTCGTCTTTGCCGCGCATCTCGCTGTTCGGGTTCTCCGGCGACCAGGTCTTGCGCTTGATGGGATACTTCAGGCGATCGGCGCCGAAGCACTGCTGCTGCTGCGCCTTGCCGCGCACACAACCGCGCTGCTGCGGGTAATCGAAAGAGTCTTCGTGCGTGTCGTCGGTCTTCTGGCGAATCACGGCACCATCTTTGACCATGACCTTGTTCATGCAACGGCCGCCGCAGTTGTGCCAGCATGCTGCAGACGTCCATTCGCCGCCCTTCGCGGGATCGATGGGCATGCCCTTTGCGTCGGTTGCCTCAAGGCTGGATTCCGCAGAGCAGCCGGTCGCAGCCAAACCCGCGACGCCAGCCATAACAGCAGCAGAAGCACCCAAGAAACCACGACGGGAAATGTTGTTCGTACTCACTGTTGGTTCCCCCTTTCTGCTTTCCTACATTGCGCAGGTCGCGTAGAAACCGTAGCGGGCAATGGCAACGCCAATCACCAGCAGGGCGCACACGACGATCGCGAGCGTTTTCTTGTTGTTGAACTTTGCGCCGGCAAACACCAGGATTGCGGATGCAATCGGAGCGATAACCAGGCCCGCGATCTGCATGGCCGGGTTCAAGCCCGCGCCGGAGAAAGCGGCGATTTCGAGCGCCAGACCGACGGCGAGCACGACATCGACGGCGACCAGCGTGTACATGACCGGCTTCTCGGCGATGTCAGCCGAACCGAAAGCGGCGCACAGGCCAAGGCCCATCGCCAACGCACCTGCGACGAACGAGAGCACGGTCGCGGGAACGTTGCTCCACACGGCGTTGCCGTACACATCGATGTAGGCCGTGCCCATGAGCACGATGACGAGCACCGCCGCAATCGCGCCGATGACGCGCAGAGCGAACGGGCTGTCCTTCTTCACGAAGGTGACGATGAGGTCGATAAACGCCAGAATGAAGAAGATGCCTGCAAGCAGCACTTCCTTGACCATGCCGGAGCCGAAGTTGACCGTGCCCGCGCCGATGGACGCAAATGCGCGGGAGAGGCTGTGGACGTGCGTCGCGGCGGCGATCATGCCGATGGCGAACAGCACCACGACGACCAGAGGAACGAGCCACGGACGCTCGCCCTTGCGGGTGCGCTGGAAGCAAGTTTCGAACACGTAGGCTCCTGCCGCTAGCCCTCCCAGCAACGTGAACAGGAATAAGGATTCAAGACCCATGTTTCCCCCCTTAGTATCTCTTTGGCGCCCGCGTCGTGCGGGCAACCCTACTTTGCGGAACGCGCCTCGCCCGCACGTTCCGCCTATTCGACAAGCAGCTCATCCATGTGGCGACAAAGATGACCTTTCACCGAATAATTGCCCAGGATCTCAGCTGGTGATCCTTTTGGTGGATTGTAACAAAATTGTCGCACGACAA
>USJN01000088.1 GCA_900554945.1 uncultured Coriobacteriaceae bacterium
CAGCTGACAGAGCGCTTCCAGATCTGGTTCGCCATCGCGCGTAAATTGCTGCCTGATAGCGCGGTCCGTATTTTCGAACATCCTGCTGGGATGAATCTCTTGAGATTCATCAGCCCTAATGATGAGATTGAAATACATACTCACTCCCACTCGATGGTGGCCGGGGGCTTGGAGGTCACGTCGAGGACGACGCGGTTGACCTCGGGCACCGAGTTGGTGATGCGCGTGGAGATGCGGGCCAGGACGTCGTAGGGCAGGCGAGCCCAGTCGGCGGTCATGGCGTCGGAGCTTTCCACGGCACGCAGGATCACCGGGCGGGCGTAGGTGCGCTCGTCGCCCATGACGCCTACGGACTTGATGTCGGGCAGGACGGCGAAGTGCTGCCAAACGCTGTGCTCGCTGTTGCGCTCGCCCGTCTCGGCGAACAGACGCTCGTTGTAGGCGTCCAGCTCCTTGCGGACGATGGCGTCGGCGTTCTTCAGGATGTTCAGCTTCTCGGCGTCCACGTCGCCGATGATGCGGATGGCCAAACCCGGCCCCGGGAAGGGCTGGCGGTGCACGATGTAGTCGGGCAGCCCGAGCGCGGTGCCCAGCGCGCGCACCTCGTCCTTGAAGAAGTGGTCCAAAGGCTCAATCAAATCGAAATGCACGCCCTCGGGGAACGGAATCAAATTATGATGCGACTTGATGGTGCTCGCCTTCCCGCCGGTCTTGCGCGCGCCGCTCTCGATGATGTCGGGGTAGATGGTGCCCTGGGCCAGATACTTCACCGGGCGCCCGTCCTGGGCCAGGTCCTCCGCCACGGCGAAGAACTCCTTCCAGAACTGCGTGCCGATGATGCGGCGCTTCTGTTCCGGGTCGGTCACGCCGCGCAGAAGCTCCAGGTAGCGCTCCTCGGCGTGCACGTGGATGAAGTCCACGTCGAACTGCTTCGTGAACACCTCTTCCACTTCTTCGGGCTCGCCCTTGCGCAGAAAGCCGTGGTTCACGAACACGCAGGTCAGCTGCTTGCCGATGGCGCGGGCGCACAACGCCGCCACCACCGATGAGTCCACGCCGCCCGAAAGGCCTAAAATGACGCGGTCGTCCCCCACTTCGGCGCAGATGGCCTCGATGGAGTCGTCGATGATGGAGTCCATAGTCCAATCGGGCTCAAGCTCGCATACGCCGAACAAGAAGTTGCGCAGCATGGTCTGGCCGAACTCAGTGTGGCGCACCTCGGGGTGGAACTGCGTGGCGAACAGGCGCCGCTCGGGGTATTCCATGGACGCCACCGGGCACACCTCGGTGCGCGACGTGATGGAGAAGCCCTCGGGCACGCGGCTCACGGCGTCGCGGTGGCTCATCCACACGGTCTGCTCGCCGGGGGTGCCGTCGAACAGCGCCGACTCGCCCGCCCGCGTGATGACTGCCGGGCCGTACTCGCCCTTCTCGGTGTGGCCCACTTCCCCGCCGAGCGCCACGGCCATGGCCTGCTGCCCGTAGCAGAAGCCGAGCACGGGAATGCCCAGGGCGAGGATCTCCGGGTCGATGGAAGGGGCGTCCTCCGCGTACACCGACGCCGGACCGCCGGACAGGATGATGGCCGCGGGCGCGATGGCTCGCACCTCCTCGGCCGTGATGTCGCAGGGCACGATTTCGGAATACACGTGCAAATCGCGCACGCGACGGGCGATGAGCTGCCCGTACTGGGCACCGAAATCGACGACGATGACTTTCTGTTCCGGGGTAGCGGACTCGGCCACAATGCCTCCTTGGGTCGCGAAATGTTCGAGGGCGATTTTACACCTCCCCGCGCGCAGAGGTATTTCTGCGAGGTGAAATGTCGAGAAAGTGCGGAATGGATGGAGGATAGGGAGATTAGGGCAGACCAAGGTCTGCCCCTACGGGCGGACGGGCGAGATTGCTCAAGGCCGCACGAGCAGGCGCAGCGCGAGGGAGGGCGGGCTACCGGAGATACTTCGCCCGCAGGGCCTGGCGCTTCTCGGGGCCGAAATCCAGGGCCTCGGCGAGGTAGGCATCGAAAGAGCCGTAGTTGGCGTTCACCGCCGCCATGGCGCAATCGTAGTAGTCGTTGTAGGCATAGAACAGCGAGTCGATGTCCGCGTCGAGCCCCTTCATGAGACCCAGCTTCTTGCTGATGGCGTCGACGATTCCCTCGGCGCGGTTGCGCGCGAACAAATTCGTGGCCAGGTAATCGGCGCGGACGTAGGCCTCGGGCACCCCGAGCGCCCGCTCCACGATAACCGCGCCCAGGCCAGCCCGATCCTTGCCCTCGGAGCAGTGCCACAGGTACGCCCCGCCGTCGCCTTCCAAAAGCACCTCGAGAAACGACGTGTAGGCAACCCGCCCCGCGTCGTCCAGCAAAATCTGGGGGTACATGCTTCGCACCAGCTCGTGAGGACTGGCGTTGTAGCTAGCGAAGGTCTTCAAGTCCTGGGCCACGCCCGCACCGTGGGTAATGCCGATAGTCTCGCCGGACAGCGCCGGGAAGTCGTAGAACACCACGCCTTCCATAAGCTCGCGGGGGTCGGGCTCCTTGTCGCGCTCGAGTTGGGTGCGGAAATCGATGACACCCGCCAGGTCGTAGTCGCCCACAAGCCGCGCCAGGTCCTGCTCGCTCGCCTTGTGAAGGCACCCGCTGCGGATGAGTTTCGCCGGCGCGATGCGACGTCCATCGGCCGCCGGCATGCCGCCCAAATCGCGCGTGTTGTGCAGCCCCTCGAAGGGGATGTGCCCGAATTCGGGGAACCCGGGAATGGGCTCGGGCATATCCAACGGCGAGGACTCTTCCTCGTCGACGCGCTTCTCTTCCGTGGTCATGGCGGCCTCCTGTCTCGGTGAGCGCGGGATGCGCCCGCATCGATATCTCCCGCTTATAGTAGGACAGCGAAGGGCCGCCCGCTACAAGCAGACGACCCTTGTCATCGTTTCGTCGCGACGAGCGCACCGACATCGGCAGCGCCGAACGCTCGGCCGCAGGCCTTCGCGCTCTCCCTAGGATGCCTTCGCGAAGGCGACCGACGAGGCCTCCACAGGACGCGCCGAATCGCGCATCCAGTCGTTCATGCTGCCGGCATACAGATACAGCTTGCTGTAACCCACCGACGCCAGGTAATCGCAGGCGATCTTGGCGTGCACGCCCATCTGGCAGTACACGATGACCGCGTCCTCGGGGAAAATGCCGTTGTCCTGGAACATCTCGGCCAGCTCCTCGGCCGGATCGTCCGAAGCGGCGGCCACATCGAGCCGAATATTGATAGCCGAGGGAATATGGGCCGTGTCATAGCGCAGCGGCGGTCGCACGTCCACGATGGGCATGCGTCCTATCTCGCGCTTCACGAAGTCGGCATCGACGATTTGGTAAGCCTTCATTGCAACACCTTTCAAAACTCGCATCGAGCACGATGGGACGGCCATCCGCGCCTTCTTCCCCGCCTCGTATCAATGATTGGGAGATAGCCGGATCGTGCACGAGACAAAGGCATGCGACACTGCGTCCTATCGCGTTTTCTGCCTTCAATGGTAGCTTTGACACGCCTTCCGATGGCGACGGAGCCGTTACGCTTCCCCTTCCGTTGCTCTTCCAAACGGGATCTTTTATTCCTCCCCTTGACAGGTCGATGGCGGTGTTTATACTTATGAACAGTTGCTCATATGTTTACATGAATGAGCAAACAAAAGTCGCGAAAGGATCCATCATGACGGAAAGCCCCAGCCACATCGTGCAAGAAGCGGAGTCTATCGTGAGCGCAGCAGACGCGCCCAGCGCGAACTCCGCGGACCCGTCCCGCGCAAACGAGCCCTCCCCGTCCGAAGCAGCCTGCCCCTGCGGTTGCAATCGCGAGGAGACATCCTGCCTGTTCGACGAGATGCCCGACGAAGAGCTCCTCTACGACCTGGCCGATCTGTTCAAGGTGTTCGCCGACACCACGCGCATCAAAATCCTCTACGCGCTCATGGGGCACAACCGCTGCGTCGCAGACATCGCCGAAATCGTCGGCGCCACGCAAAGCGCCGTGTCGCATCAGCTGCGCACGTTAAAGCAGGCCCGCCTCGTGAAATTCCAGCGCGACGGCAAAAACGTCATCTACTCGCTTTCCGACAACCACGTCTACACCATGCTCGCCCAGGGCATGACGCACATCTGCGAATAATAAGGAACCGACCGAATTTCGGCTCGCATAAACCCCAAGGAAAGGACTCCCCCATGCGTAAGTCGTTCAAGCTCGAAGACCTCGATTGCGCCAATTGCGCCGCCAAGATGCAGGACGCCATCAGCAAGATGCCCGGCGTCGAGAAGTGCACCGTCAACTTCATGATGCAGAAGATGACGCTCGTAGCCGACGATGCCCGTTTCGACGAAATCCTCGACGAGGCGCAGAAAGCCATCCACAAGTTCGAACCCGACTGCAACATCGTCCGCTAATCTGGCAGGAACGGACAGGCCTACCGCCCATGAACAAAAAGCAGATCAAATGGCGCAACCGCATCATCGTCGCGCTCGTCATCTTCTTCATCGTCTTCGCGGCAACGGAGTTCCTCCCGCTTGACGCGTGGCTCGGCAGCGAAACGAACGCCGTCTACCTCGAGTTCGCGCTCTTCCTCATCCCCTACCTCATCGCTGGCTACGACGTCGTCATCAAAGCCGTCAAGAACATCGGCCACGGCCAGGTCTTCGACGAGAACCTCCTCATAACCATCGCGACCGTCGGCGCGTTTGCCATGGTGTTTTTCCCTGAAACGGGGCCGCACATGGCCGAAGGTGCCGCGGTCATGCTGTTCTACCAGGTGGGTGAGCTATTCCAAAGCTACGCCGTCGGCAAAAGCCGCAAGTCCATCGCCGATATGATGGACATCGCGCCCGACTACGCGAACATCATGCAGGACGGCGAGCTTGTCGAGGTCGACCCTGACGAGGTGGAAGTCGGCGACGAGATCGTCGTGAAGGCGGGCGAGCGCATCCCCATCGATGGCGTTATTGTGAAAGGCGCGTCCCAGCTCGACACCGCGGCGCTCACTGGCGAGGCTGTCCCGCGCGTCGTCAAGGAGGGCGCCGAGGTGTTCTCCGGCTGCGTGAACCTGACCGGCGTGCTCACCATCCGCACGACAAAACCCTTCGGCGAATCGACGGTCAGCCGCATCCTTGAACTTGTCGAGAACGCCTCGGAGAAGAAGGCGCGCACCGAAAACTTCATCACGCGCTTCGCCCGCTACTACACGCCGATTGTCGTCATCGTGGCACTGATTCTCGCCGTCGTCCCGCCGCTTCTCGGCGCAGGCGCTTGGTCGGACTGGATCTTGCGCGGGCTCACGTTCCTTGTCGTGAGCTGCCCCTGCGCGCTCGTCATCTCCGTGCCGCTGTCGTTTTTCGGCGGCATCGGCGGCGCCTCGAAGTGCGGTATCCTTGTGAAGGGGTCTAACTATCTCGAGACCCTCGCCAAGGCCGAGACCGTCGTCTTCGACAAGACGGGCACGCTCACCAACGGCACCTTCAACGTCGTCGCCGTCCATGCGGAGGCGGGCGTCGACCCCGATCTCGTCCTTTCCTTCGCAGCATATGCCGAGACGTACTCCGACCATCCCATCGCGCTGTCGGTGAAGGCCGCCTACACGGGCGAGATCGACCGCGCGCGCATCAAAGACGTCAAGGAAGAAAGTGGGCATGGCGTTCGCGCCCAAGTCGACGAGCACATCGTCGCCGTCGGTAACGAGAAGCTCATGATGGCAGACAACATCGCCTGGCACGAGTGCGAGCTTACGGGAACCATCCTGCACGTCTCGCTCGACGGTTCCTACATCGGCCACATCGTCATCGCCGACGTCGTGAAGGACGACGCCGCGGAGGCCATCGCAAGCTTGAAGGCGGCCGGAGTGAAGCGCACCGTCATGCTCACCGGCGACCGCGAAGACGTTGCGCGCGCCGTCGCCGAGAAGCTCGGAATCGACAAATACCGCGCCTCGCTTCTCCCGCAGAACAAGGTCGAGGAAGTCGAGCGGCTCATCAGCGGCACATCGAGCAAGGGCACGCTCGCGTTCGTGGGCGACGGCATCAACGACGCGCCGGTGCTCACGCGCGCCGATATCGGCATCGCCATGGGGGCGATGGGCTCGGATGCCGCCATCGAGGCCGCCGACATCGTGCTCATGGACGACAAGCCCTCCAACATCGCACGCGCCATTCGCATCGCGCGTAAGACGATGAGCATCGCCTGGCAGAACATCATCTTCGCACTGGGAGTGAAGCTCATCGTGCTCATCTTGGCTGCGCTCGGCATCGCCAACATGTGGCTCGCCGTGTTCGCCGACGTGGGCGTCGCTATCATCGCCATCCTAAACGCGATGCGCTGCATGAGCGTAAAGAACCTTTAGGAGCCAAAGCAGTTCAGCAGCGCAACCAGGCGCGGGTACCCTCGGGGGCATCCCGCGCCTGCAAAGTTATCCCTTAGTCTGAGCGCCCTTGAGCTCGAACGGCATCGGGTCGTCCTGCCCGCGCCAGTTCGCAACATCGAACTGGCAAGTCCAGTGCCCCACTGCACGTATGGCGAGGGCGCAGGCCAACACGCCGAGAAACGCTGCGAGCAGAGCGATCGCCAAAGCGACCAGTATCAAAATCATCGCTGCCGCCACGATGAGCAAGAACGAGGCGTCGTTCGCAGAAGC
>USJN01000089.1 GCA_900554945.1 uncultured Coriobacteriaceae bacterium
CATCATTTTCTGCCGATTTGAACTCATCCCCCGAAGGCGAGGAGGCTCCTATGAGCAAGAAGAGCAATGCGAGAAGAAAGGTCCTGGCGTGCGCTCTCTCATGCGTGCTCGCGTTCGGGCTTGTGCCGGCGCCCGCGTTTGCGGAGGCGACCGAAGGCGCGGGCGCATCGGTTGCGGAAGAAGGCGCGCCCGAGGCGAGCGGGCAGGAGCTCGCAAAAGCGGGCGAGCAGGCGGCTTCGGGTGCATCGGTTGCGACCGAAAGCGCGGCCCCATCGGCCTCGACCGAGGGCATCGCACTTCAAGGCGACACATCCGAGGCGACCTACGACGCGGAAGCCGAGCGCTGGGCCACGTCGAAGGGCGTTGCGGGCATAAAGACCGAAAGCGACAGCGGGTATGTGGAAGGCGAAGCCACGCCTGCCCAGATGTACTTCACCATCGATGAGCAGACGAGTGCGATCACCGTCACCGCAATCGACGGCGGCGCGACGGCGGTCGAGGTGCCGTCCCTAATCGACGGGCATTCCGTTATCGCGATAGGGTGGGGCGCGTTCTACGGCTCATCGATCGAGACCGTCTCGCTGCCCGACAGCTTGGAGACGCTTGGCGAAAATGCCTTCTACCAATGCGCGAAGCTGCGCACGGTCACCTGGCCGAACAATCCCGCGTTCACAACCATCTCCGCAGAGGCGTTCAAGGAATGCCCGCTGCTCGAGGACGACGTGGTGGCGGCGATCCCCGCGAGCGTGACCGAAATCGGGTACATGGCGTTCGCGTACTGCGAGCCGAGAACGTACGTGCAGGGGGAAACGCCCGAGCCCTTCACGGAAATCGTCATTCCCGATTCGGTAAAGCGCATCGAGTCCGAGGCATTCCGGTGCTGCAGCCATGTTCGCTCCATCACCATCGGGTCAAGCGTGGAATACATCGGCAAGCGCGCTTTTTCCGGAATGTCGGTAGGCAGCGCGGGCATGCCGTCGATCGAGGGCGTCGAGGTGACGCTTCCTGCGAGCGTTCAATCAATGGACGAGGACGCGTTCGACAACACCGTCATCCGCTCGGCGGCGGGCTCGACGACGTGGCTTCGCAACGCGGTCGTGCTGCGGGTCATGAACCCCGATTTCTCGTTCGAGGAATACGAGTACGGCGGCACGCTTGAATTCGACGGCAAGAAGTACGTGAACCCCTTCTCCATCGGGCAGACGATCATCGCCTTCGACACCAACTCGAACGGCGAGCCCTCGTGGATCAAGCGCTTCGCCGATTCGGTCGAGGGGCAGACCGACGAGCACAACCCTGACAAGCCCGCCTACACGTTCCAGTGGATGGAGGAGCAAGTCCAGGTCACAGGCACAATTCCCGCGGGTGCGAGCGCGGTGCTGCTGCAAAACGGCACGCGCACGCCGATCGAAGTCGCGGCGGACGGGTCGTTTGCCGTGCCCGCGTTCACGAACGCGACGGCGACGGTGTGCGTCTCGCTCGACGGCTACTACGACAAGACCTTCACGCGCCAGGCGCCTGAGATGGAGGGAACCTGGGACATCGGCGTGATTTCCGAGGGCGACTTCGAGAAGATACCCGCCTCGCGCAACATGGCGGTGAACGTGATGGCGCAAACGGGTGTGAACGATGCGGGCAGTCCCCTGTACGCCCCGACGGCGCTCACCGACGACTTCGCACTTGAGCTCTCACAAAACGGCGTGCTGCTCGAAGAAGGCGAAGACGCCGATTACGTGCGGCAGAGCTGGGGCGTCGTTTTGTCCGAGGCGCTTGCGGATGCGAACGAGCCGCTGGCGCTCACCGTTGTTCCCGCCGATTCGCTCAAGCTTGGGAGCGCCACGGTTACGGCGAAGCCCGAAGCGGGCTCCTTCGACGTGAAGCTTGCCCAGTGGGGTACAGCGACGGTGCAGGTGAAAAGCGCGTTCGCGGGCGCGAGCACGGTGATGGTGTTCGACTCCCAAGGCGCGCGCGTGGCGAGCGGCGACACGTCCTTTCTGGGGTACGACGCCGACGGCACAACGCCCCTCATGAAAACGAAGACGCCGCAGCTCAAGGCGGGCACCTATACGGTGGTCGCGGTGAGCCAAAGCGGTGTCGACCTCGCGACGCCGACACTTTCCGCCTTCCTTCGCATGGGACTTGAGGAGGGCGCGCAGTACGCGAAAACGACGATCGCGATAGAAGATGGCAAGGACGCATCCGTCGTTCTGGAGGCGCCCGCGTTCGACGTGTCCTCGTGGCGCAAGCAGGTCGGCGTGAAGGCGTGCGGTTTCATGGCGCTGCGGGACTCGGCGGTCGTGGGCGGCGAGGTCGCCCTGCGCGCGAGCTATGCGCTCACCGACGGGGCCAAGGCGGAGAAGCTCATGCTCTCGCTGACGAGCGACCGGGTGGGAAGCCCGTGTGCCGCCCTGTCGGCTCCCGGCGAATCGTACGGCATGATCAGCGGGATCGAAGGGTCCTTCGATGGCGGCTCGCTGTCGTTCAACCTTTCGGGCGACGAGGCGAACGCATCGCGCGTGGCCGACATCCGCTTTATGCCGCTGCTCGAGGGGCCGTACAGCGTGAGCGCGTCGCTTGCGCTCAGCAACGGCAAGACGGTGCCTTTGGGGTCGGTCTCGTTCACCGCGATGGACGGGTTTATCTCGCTCGATTCCGACGAAGCTGCGCTTTCCGGGAACGAGGCGCAGGTGTACGCGAAGCCTGGAACATGGACGGCGCTCAAGGTCGGCGACGGGGCCGCCCTCGAGGCGAAGCAGGCGAACGCCTGGGGCTACGCGACCTTCGAATACGACCTCCCCGCCGGCGTGATCGTGAACGAGCGCGTGAAGCTCACAGCGGCGCTGGGCGATTCAGCGGACGCAGCGAGCGCCGCCCTTGCGAACAATCCCTGCGACACCGCTTCGGTGAGGTTCGTCCCCCGCGCTACGGTGGACACGTTCAAGGTGACGAATCGCGGCACCACGCAGACGCTTATCGAAGGCGGCAAGGAAACCGGCAACGGCCTTATCACGCGCCATCAGTTTGCAAGCAAGCGCAACGCCTACTGGACGTTCGACCTGACGCTGAGCGTTGCCGGCGGCGTGCAGATGCAGGACGAGCTGTCGCTTGTCGTGCTTTGCATGGGCGGACAGACGGTGCAGGTTCCCCTGAAGAAGCGCGAGGAGGCGCAGGGCACGGTGCGCTTCACCGGCGAATACGTCGATGAGAGCTACCTCGCGATGGTGAGAGACTACGAAGCCCAGGGACTCACCGGAACTATGAGCCTCGGGGCGTTCGAGAACGTGTTCGTGCCGCAAACCTACGCGATCTCAAGCGCGGCGCTCGGCCTTGTGGCGATAGATGCGGACACTACCGTGAAGAAGGCGAAGGAGTCTGCTGACGAGAAGAACGCCCAGTTCAACACCATTTTGGTGAAGGGAAGCGAGGAACTTGCCGAAGAGGCGCAAAAGATCGACCAGGAGTTCGATGCCTTGATCAACGCGATTGCCGAGGATGTGGAGGCTGCTGGCGCGACCGAGTCGGCCGAGGAGCTGGCAGCCGCCATCAAAAGCGAGGTCGGAAGCGCCTCCGAGGTTATCACCGAGGGCGGCAATGCTGATGGCGTCACCATCGACAAGATGATCTTCGACGGTGCCTACAGCCCCGATGATGAATGGTACGCCGATTGGGCGGCGGCCGAGGCTGGCGCCGATCCCGAGACGAAGGCGGCCATCGCCGCCATCAAGAACACCGTCTCGCGCAACGATGCGTCGCTGCAGCGCTGCGAGGACGAGATCGGCAAGATGATCGGCGTGGGCTCGCTTGGCCAATACGGTTCGTGGATGGAGGCCTTTGTCGCCTCGCTTGAGAAGAATGCGGGCGTGAAGGTGAGCCGCAAGGCGGTCGACACGAGCGGTTATCGTGCGCTCGATGCCAAGTCCGGCTTCAAGGAGAGCGACGACGAGACGGTAAGCGGCTTTACCGCCTACCTCTACGAGGAGGACGAGGAGGACCCGCTCTATCTTGAGGCCGATTTCGAGGACATCGCCGAAAGCGACCAGAGCCTGTCGATCAACACGAACTCGGTTGCCCTCGCTGCGAGCACCTACGACAACATCGTCGGCATCGTGACGCCCTATCGCAAGGCGTTCACCCAGTTTGGCAAGACGGTCGGCGTCGATGAGCTTGCGGGCAAGATCGCGCGGAACCTGCGCCGCCTGAAGGGTATGGAAATCGAGGCCAAGATGTGGGGCGTGACGGCGAAGGTGCGAAACCCGCTCGGAGCCGGCCTAGGCGCGCTCGACGCGGGCCTTTCCTGCTATGCGGCCAACGACGCCATCAACAACTACGCGGCGTCGTGGGAGGCATATAACCAGTTGAAGGGCGACCTCGAGGGACTCAAGCTCCAACGCGACTACCTGCTGCGCAAGGAGCCGAAGTCGGACGACGATTGGAAATGCATCAACGCCATGAACAAGGAGCTATCCGAGGGCGAGCTTTTCCGCGATCTGCTCGAGGTGCAGGCGCAACAGGATGAGGCGAACGCGAAGATCGCCATCACCATGGCCGCAGGCGGTGCCGCGGCAACGCTCGCGAGCGGTGGCACGGCGGGTGCGGTGCTTTCGACCATCGGCGCGGTGAACGATGCCTCGTCGGTCACGGCGAACACACTGCGCGCCGAGAAGCTCAATGCCGCTCAGGCCGACTACGAGTATGCCCAGGCCCTTCGCGAGCGCGCGTGCGAGGGCAAGGTCGTGATGAACCCGAGCGAGATGACCGATGCCGAGCTTGCCAAGCGCGCCGGCCATGGCGATGCGCACGCACAGAATGTGCTCGAGGCACGCTATGCCAAGTATCGCTCGAATGTTGCGGTCGACCCGTCGGGCCTCGTGTACGAGGCGGTCGAGTCGAACCTGGTCGAGGGAGCCACGGCGGAAATCTGGGTGGCAGACGACGATGCGGGCGCGAACGCGCACAGGTGGGAAGCTGGCCCCTATGAGCAGGAGAATCCGATTCTCACCGATGCGAACGGCGCGTTCAATTGGGACACGCCGACGGGCTGGTATCAGGTCCGCGTGACGAAGGACGGCTACGGGGAGGCCTGTTCTGCGTGGCTTCCCGTGCCGCCTGCCCAGATGGGCATCATGGTAGGGCTCGTCTCGACCGAGGCCCCGGCTGTTGCGCGAGCAAACGCCTATACCGACTGCGTGGAAATTGAGTTCACGCAGTATATGGACGCAAGCGATGCGGCCACAGCCCAGCTTGCGGCCGAGGGCCTTTCGGGCGATGTCTCTTTCGAGTGGATCGATGTGGTTGACGGCGCAGACGGGAATCCCCTTTCCAAGGTGCTTCGCGTAAAGCCGGCGACGCCGCTCGCGGCGGGATCGATGGTGAGCCTCGCGCTCTCGGGTGCGAGAAACTACGTGGGAACCGGCGCCGAGGGTGGCGTGCACAGAAGCGGCGACCTTGTTGTCGACGTGCGTCCGGCTGAGCTGAAACTTAATGTTGAGCAGGGGATATTCCTTAATGAAGGCGAAAGCGCCCAGGTTGTCGCATACGTGCGCGATGCGAACGGCAACCCGCTTGCCGGCGTGGTGGCAGACGCCGCGATCGACTCCGCTGAAATCGCTGCGCTCTCGGATGATTTTGCGGTGACCGACGCCGAGGGCAAGGCGACCTTCGAGGTCAGTGGCGTTCTCTCGGGGCTCACGGGGCTTAGCGTCTCCGTGGGCGAAACGACGCTCTCGAAAAACATCGATGTGCGCGTTTGCACCGATCAGGTGCGCCCGGCACGCCCCGTCGCGACGCTCGGCAGCGTGGTCCTCGATGCATCGGCACCTAAGGAGAACTACGTCACGGTACCGTGGGGTACGAAGCTAACGCTTGCCGCCGAAGAGGGCGCGACCATCTATTACAGCACGAACAACACGTGCCCCTGCCGCGACGAGGGGCGGCAGGTGTATTCCGGCCCCATCACGCTGACCGAGAACGGCTACTACCGCATCGCGGCCTACAAGGAAGGCCTGGAAGACGAGTACTCCGAGCGGCTGAACATCACGGTGACGGTCGAGGGCGAGGGTCCCGGCGGTGGGGAGGGTCCTGGTCCCGACGAGCCCACTTTCAGCGACGTCGATTATGGGGAATGGTACGCACCTGGTGTTTCATTCGTGGTTGCGAAGGGGCTCATGCGCGGCTATTCGGATTCCGATGCCTTCGGCGTGGGGAACAGCCTGACGCGCGCCGAGCTTGCGATGATCCTCTGGCGTTACACCGACCCCGATGCCGCGGCCGCGTTCGTCGCCGAAGAGTCTAAGAATGAGACGGGCCTTCCCGACGTGGCGGATGGCGAGTGGTACACCGGTGCTGCGAACTGGGCTGTTTCGGCGGGTGTGATTAACGGCTACGAAGGGGAAAACGGTGAGCGTACGGGCTTCGGACCGAGCGACCCGGTGACGTGCGAGCAGCTGCTGCTCATCCTGTACAACCTGAAGGGCGCGCCTGCCGACCCATCGTCGCTCGAATCCGTCATCGATGCCGAAGGTATCTCGCCATGGGCGCGAACCGCTGCCGCCTGGGCGCTTCATGTGGAGCTCGTCAAGGGCTACGAGCTTGAAGATGGGACCCGAGCGCTCGTTCCCGGCGAGTCCATCGCGCGCGA
>USJN01000090.1 GCA_900554945.1 uncultured Coriobacteriaceae bacterium
TTTCACCCCAATTTCGCCACACATGTCCATAAAAGTTGCTATCAAGAGTGAGTTTTGCGCCTCGCCTGTACCACTTCTAGTACAGAAAACTCATTTCTCCATAACTTATCGTCATTTTTGTACAGGGAGGAGCGGGGCAAGTAGTTTCTTGCGTAGCTTCATCTGCCTGCTGTCGAATTCCTCGCTGCGAGGATGGACTCTATGCCGAAGCCGACGGGAAAGGATTCGCGCCGTTTTGTCGAAGGCGATTAAGTCGTTGAACTCGCGTTTCGTAACGCATATTTCCGTAATTCCCAGATGTACGAAGATGTTGCGCCGACGTGCGTCGTTTGCAATGCGCGATGATCCGGTATGCCATTTGTCGCTGTCGTATTCGACGGCGATGTGCTTATCGGGCCAGAACAGATCGGGGAACAGCACGCTGTTTCCCGTAAGTCGCTGAACGTGCGCCGGAAGGTCGATGCGCGGGTTGAGCTGCGGATAGGCAATCCCGTAGCCGCCCATGCGGTAGGGGAGGCAGAGATGCAATACAAGTTGGGCTTCTCGCGGCGAAGCTGCTCCTGCGAGAACGTGGGGTGTAAGTCGACGGGCGGGTTTGGCGCCGTTCAAACCTGTCATGCGGGTGAGCATCTGGTTGATTTTCAAGGGCGTGGTCAGGGGATACGCGTCGTTGGTGCCAACGCGATATGTCCCGCAGAGTGCGAATGCGATTCGAAGGAACTCGATTTCGCTGAGGCTCGGGGCGGACTGGATAAGCGCAAACTCGGGCGAGCAAACGAAGACCCCCGGTGCTGCGAGATGAAAATCGGCGGGCGTGAGCTCGAGGGAGGTCGTATGAACCGCGATATCGTGCGAGTGCCTCGCTGCTTCGTGCGTCTTGGTGAGAAGATGAACCTTCTCGCGTTGCCGCTCTTTGGGAAGGATGCTCACAGCTGCAGCTATCTCGGATTCTCGAAGAGGGATGCCAAGTTGGGGAGCGAGGGCAGATTGGAGGGCGTCAATACGGGGGCTCCCAATATGCGAGAGACAGTAGTGAAGAGCCGATATGTGGCAAACGATAACGTCCATGCCGCGATTGTAGCAGGGTGTATCCCCAGATAGATTGTGAACCGATAAAAAAGGAAGCTCGCTAATAATTACTAAGAAAAACAGGTAGGAAGCGAGCAATCTTCGACGTGAGCGTTCGGTTTGGTCCCTGCTGGCTCCCGGATTGGCACTTCCGCCCGACATGGCTTTGCGTCGCGGGCGCTCAGCCGGTGTTAAGCGTGGCTGCAGGCGGCGAGCCCTTAGCTGGCGCCCAGAACGACTTCGGGTCGCGGGCGCTTGCTTGCTGCTTCTCCTGGATTGGCGCTCGGCTGCCGTCTTCCTTGAGCGGTCCTTCGCATGCCCCTTCTCTCGATGCGCCTGCGCTTCTTTGCTCTAGGCCGATCGTCGCGTCTGCGGAAATCGAAAATCGGATAAGATGGGGAATGTTTGAGGTAACCAATCGGAATGCGCAAAGGCTATACTCAAGCAAGATAGTAAAGAATGCGAAGGAAATCCAAGATGATTGCATGGAGTTATTCGGACACGAAGCTGTGCGGCCTTCTTTCCGAGCTTGCGCAAGATGCGAACAAGTACACGCGCGGGAAGGTGTCGCTCGTCGCCGGCTGCTCGCGCTATCCTGGTGCCGCGGCCCTCGCTGCGTTGGCGTCTCAGCGCATGGGGGCGGGGTATACTGAGGCCATCTGCGCGCCGAAATCGGTCGATGCCGTTCGCGCGGTAAGCCCCTCCCTCGTCGTCCGCTCGTGGAAGAACCTCTCTTCCAGCGATTTCCCGCCAACTCGGGCGGGCCATCCGTTGGCGTATGTCCTAGGCCCCGGCTTTGACGCGTCGAGCGGGTCGTGCGAGAAACTCGCCTTCACTGTGCTCGAATCGGCCTGTGCGCCGCTTGTGGTAGACGGGGGTGCTCTTGCCTTCCTCGCCACGAAGAAGGGCCGCAATCTCGTCCGGGAGCGCTTCGAGTCCGGGCTCGATACGGTCGTGACGCCCCACGCGGGCGAGGCGGTTCGGCTCGCCGCCCCCTTTGGCTTCCCGACCGATGATGCGGGCGAGCTCGCACGCCTTATCTCGCTCGCGTATGGCGTGACGGCACTCGTTAAGGGACCGAAGAGCTTCATATCCGACGGCGAAATCGTCGCGGTGATGGGCGAGGGGACGCCTGCGCTCGCGAAGGCTGGCACGGGGGACGTGCTCGCGGGCATGCTTGGCGCACTTCTCGCGCAGGGGCTTGCATCTTTCGACGCGTGCGTGCTTGCAGCGACGCTTCACGCCCGGGCGGGCCGTCTTGCCGCATCCGAGCTTACCGAGCGATGCGTCGTAGCAGAAGACCTGCCGCGCTATCTTCCTCTGGTGATTCGGGAATTCGAAACGCTCAGAGACCGTATGGGTGAGCGCGAATCGGGAGCACGCTATTCAACACATGGGTAAGAATTATTCACCGAGGAGCGCGTGCGCGGTAGAATAAGGCTGTTGAGGGCGCTGCGCATCGATTGCGGCGCGGCGCGCATCGATATCAAAGGAGGTCGATCGTTATGTCAGAATCGAAACGTCACGATTGGGGGCTTATCGTCGCTGGTGCGCTCCTTGTGCTCCTCGCGATTTTCATCACCGCGTTTCCCGGGCTTACGTTGGCGACGATCACGGCGATACTGGGTGCTGGGTTTCTCGTGAGCGGCATCCTCGACCTTGTGGGCTATGTGCGCCTGAAGGGGAACCTGTTCACCTCGCCTTCGCCCTGGATGGTCGTGTATGCGGTCCTCGACATCATCATCGGCATCATGCTGCTGCTGCACCCGATCGTCTTCGCGGGTGTCGTGTCGTGGCTTGTGGGCATCTTCGTTGTAGCGTTCGGCGTCATCGAGGTCATCGGTGCGGTTCAGCTGCACAAGTTCAGCATGCCGATGTGGGGCTGGATGGTGTTCTCGGGCATCGTGGACATCCTGTGCGGCGTGGTGTTCTTCGTCTATCCGGCGATGCTCGCTGTTTTCTTGGCGGTGTTTGTCATTATGCGCGGCGCTTCCCTTATCATGTACGGGTGGCGCGCCGACAGCGTGCTCATGTAGCGTCGCCTCGGTGGGCGACCGCATAGCGAAACGGTATCAGGCCCCGGCATGCCCGGGGCCTTGTTCGTAAAGGGGACGGGTATGCCCGAAGAACAGCAGAATTTGTTCAGCGGTGAGGAATTGGCTGCTCAGACGAGTGATCCGGCGGCGCGTATCGAGGCGCTTCGTCGCGAGATCGAGCACAACAGCTATCTCTACTACGCTCTCGATGCGCCGGCGATCTCCGATGGCGCGTTCGACTCGCTCATGCACGAGCTGCGCGCCCTCGAGGCGAAGCATCCGGAGCTCATCGATCCGTCGAGCCCGACCCAGCGCGTGGGTGGCTACGTCGGCGAGCAGTTCGCGCCCATCCAGCACGAGCGTCGCATGTACTCGCTCGATGACGCCATGGACGCTGGTGAACTCGACGAATGGCTCGGTCGCGTGGAGGACTTCTTCGGCGAGATCCCCCCGCTTGTGTGCGAGCTGAAGATTGATGGCTCCTCTGTTGCCTTCACCTTCGAGAACGGGCGCCTTTTGAAGGCGGCGACGCGCGGTGATGGCACGACGGGCGAGGATATCACGGTGAACGTGCGAACCGTGAGAGACGTTCCTCTGCGTCTGCGTGACGAGGCGCTTTCAGCCATTCGCGACACCGAGGAGCCTATCGAGCTGCGCGGCGAGTGCTATATGCCCAAGTCGAGCTTCGAGTCGCTCAACGCGGCTGCGGAGGCCAACGGCAAGTCGGGGTTTGCCAATCCGCGAAACGCCGCTGCAGGCAGCCTTCGCCAAAAGGATCCGCAGGTCACGGCACATCGTGACCTATCGACGTTCGTGTATGCCGTGGGCGATGAGCGCAAGCTCGCGCTCGACACGCAATGGGATCTGCTGCAATGGTTGAAGCGCGCGGGATTCCATGTGAATCCCGACATCGAGCTTGTCCATTCGGCTGAAGAGGTCCATGCGTTCTGCGAGCGCTCGTTGGAGCGTCGCAACGCCCTGCCATACGAGATCGACGGCGTTGTGGTGAAGGTGAACTCGTTTGCACAGCAGGAGGCGATGGGCTATACGGCGCGTGCTCCGCGCTGGGCGATCGCCTTCAAGTTCCCGCCCGAGGAGAAGACGACACTGTTGCGCGATATCACGGTGCAGGTCGGGCGCACGGGCAAGCTGACGCCCGTAGCCGAGCTCGACCCCGTACGCGTGGCGGGCTCCACCGTGGCGCGCGCGACGCTGCACAACGAGGACGAGGTGCGTCGCAAGGATGTGCGCGTGGGCGACACGATCATCGTGCGCAAGGCGGGCGACGTGATTCCCGAGATCTTAGGACCCGTCCCTTCCCTTCGTCCAGCCGACGCACAGCCGTGGGAGATGCCGCGTGTGTGCCCGAGCTGCCAAAGCCCCGTTGTGCGTGAGGAAGGCGAGGTCGATTACCGCTGCATTTCCATTGATTGCCCAGCTCAGGCTGCCGAGCGTCTTATCCATTGGGCGAGCCGCGGCGCTATGGATATTGACGGCATGGGCGAGGAAATCATCGGGCGCCTTATCGAGAGCGGCCGCGTGACCGACGTCGCCGACTATTACACGCTTGATGTGGTCGAGCTCTCAATGCTCGACATGGGGCGCGTGAACAAGGACGGCGTGCCAATCCGCTTGGGCGAGACCGTGGCGAAGAAACTCATGGCGGCGATCGACGAGAGCCGCACGCGCCCCCTTGCCAGGCCTCTGTTCGGCCTGGGGATCCGCCACGTGGGAAAGACAATGGCGGAAGCGCTCGCTGCGGCGTTCCCCTCCATCGATGCGCTCATGGCGGCAAGCGAAGAAGAGCTTGCTGCGGTCGAGGGCGTGGGTCCGAAGATCGCGCGCTGCGTGTACCTGTTCTTCCGCACGCCCGACAACGTGGCTGTGATTGAGCGGCTCCGCAAGCATGGCGTGTCTCTGGAAGACGACGTGCAGGCCGCAGCGGAAGACGCGCTGCCGCAAACGCTTGCAGGGCTGACTTTCGTACTGACGGGAAGCCTCACGCAAAGCGGGATGACGCGCGACGAGGCGGGGGCTGCCCTTAAAGCGCGCGGAGCGAAGGTCTCGGGCAGCGTGTCGAAGAAGACGAGCTATGTTGTCGCAGGTGAGGCTGCGGGCAGCAAATACGACAAGGCAATAGCGCTCGGCGTTCCCGTGCTCGACGAGGATGCGCTTCTGCACATTCTGGAAACTGGCGAGGTGCCTGCAGGGGAATAGGCGGGGGAATAGCCGTAGGCTGTGTCGTCTCCCTCGACCTGATTTTCCCCAGCAAGATGTGAGGCCCCTGCGAACATGGATTTCGCGGGGGCCTCGCTTGTATTTGCATGCAGCTTATTTCGCCGGCTTGATGAACATGGCGTCGCCGAAGGAGAGCATACGGTAGCGGTTCTCGATGGCGTGGTGGTACGCGGCCATGATGTGCTCGCGGCTCGAGAATGCGCTTACGAGCATCATGAGCGTGCTCTTGGGCACATGGAAGTTCGTGATGAGCCCGTCGATTATATGGAAGGTGCTGCCCGGCAGAAGGTAGAGGCTCGTGGCGTCGCGATTGCGCGCCGTGATGGCGCCTTCGCCGCCGTTTGCCTGCGGATCCCAGGCGCTTTCCAGGCTGCGGGTCGACGTGGTTCCCACGGCGATGACGCGCCCGCCTGCCGCATGCGTTTCGTTGATGGCGTCGACAGTGGTCTGCGGCACGGTGTAGAACTCGGTGTGCATCTTGTGCTTGGTCGGGTCGTCCTCGTCCACAATGCGGAAGGTGTCGAGGCCCACTTCGAGCTCGACGGTTTCCCAACGAACCCCTTTTGCCTTCAAGCGCTCGATGAGCTCGGGCGTGAAGTGAAGGCCCGCGGTGGGCGCCGCCGCTGATGCCTCGCGGCGCGAGTACACGGTTTGGTACAGCTCTTCGTCGCCTGCGTAGTTTTTGATGTAGGGCGGAAGGGGCGTGTGGCCAACGGCGTGAAGCGCCTCGTCGAGCGAGGGGAGCGTCGTGGTGAGGCGCGCGATGCGCTCGCCTTTGGCGGCCGAGGCCTCGGCGTCCTGGCCTTCGCCCGTCGCCGCTGCGTCCGTCTTCGCGCTCGCCCAGTCGACGACTTCGGCGGAAAGTGCGACGTTTCCCTGCTTGTCGGTGAAGTCCACCACGGCGCCGCTGCCTGGCTTCAGACGCTTGCCGGGGCGCACGAGCACCTCCCAGATGGCCTGTTGGTTGGCTGATTCGGTGAGCGCTTCATCGAGATAAGGCTTTGCCTTCTCGCCTTTGACCTCGCGAAGGAGGAACACTTCCGCCTGACCGCCCGTGCCGCGTTTCGCGCCTAAAAGGCGTGCGGGCATGACGCGCGTTTCGTTTGCCACGAGCAAATCGCCCGGGCGCAGGTACTCCTCGATGTCGCGGAAGATGCGATCTTCGAGTTCTCCCGATTCGCGGTCCATCACCAGCATGCGGCAGGCGTCACGCACCGCCGCAGGTTCCTGCGCGATAAGTTCTTCGGGCAGGTTATAGTTGAAATCTTCAGTTCTCATGCTTGTT
>USJN01000091.1 GCA_900554945.1 uncultured Coriobacteriaceae bacterium
GCTCGCCTGTGAGTGGGTGCTGAATGGCATATACCATCCCCTGATGGGTTGCCGCACCAGGGGCGGAATCGGTAATGGACTGCCATGGGCTTGGGTCGCCATCAGGACTGGAATAAAGTGCATTCATCTCGGCTGTTCTGGGGAGAGAGTTCGGCGTCCACCCGACACACTTCGCAAAGACCAAGATATGCTCAACCTCAGTCGCAATTCCTTTTGAGTCGTTTCGTTTTGAGTAAGTTCTTTGCCAGGCAATGTCCCCAACGAAACACACAGCACCGAACACCTCATCGCAAATCTTACGCAAGTTCGCGCTCTCATTGTCATCGATGCTGATGAAGATGGCGCCATCGCCAGCCAGCAAGTCACGCGCAAGCTTAAGGCGGGGATACATCATCGAGCACCAGTCCGAATGGAAGCGGCCATTACCTTCGGTGTTGGCGACCAGGCGGCCGCCCTCCTCGTCGTAGTCGCCACTCTCGGCGTCGTACTCGCCGCGCGTTTTGGCGAAGTCATCGTCGTAGACGAAGTCGTGGCCCGTGTTGTAGGGCGGATCGATGTAGATAAGCTTCACCTTGCCGGCATAGGTCTCCTTCAGAATCTTCAGCGCGTCAAGATTGTCGCCCTCGATGTAGAGGTTCTCGGTGGTGTCCCAATCCTTGGACTTGCCAGGCTCGGGGATCATCGTCTTATAGATGGGGCGGCGCGCCTCGGCCTTGGCTTCGCGCTTGCCGGGCCAAGTGAACTGGTAGCGCTCGCGCTGTCCCTCCGCCACGTCTCCCAGCAGGTCGCGCAGCGCGTCGAAGTCCACGGCGCGCTCGAGTTCACCGTCGGCATTCTCTACCTCGGTCATCACCTGCGGGAACAGCTCCGCGATCCTCTCGATGTTCTCGACGGCGCCGTCGGGCGTGCCCAGCTCAATCTTTTCCATCTATCTGCCTTCCTCTATAGCGACAATCTGCCGTTTGAGTTCCTGCACCTGGTCGAATAGCGCGTTTTTTCGCGCGGATCGTTTCTCCTTGCGACCGCAGGCTTCGGTCTTGGCAAGCTCCTCGCGAAGCGCCTTAAGCTTGGCGTCCGCCGCGAAGCGCTCGTCAACGGTTGCGGTTTCGCTGCCCGTATCGCCATACGCTACCTGCGAGGCGATCGAGTCCCAAACCCCGTCCATGCTCGTCGCTTTCAGGGTGAGGGAAGCATCCCCGACGCTCTGCCATTCTCCCACGGCGATTCTCTTGAGCATCACCGCGAGGCGAACCTCGTCGTTGAAGGTGCACGCGAACAGCAGCTTATGGGGGTTCGCCTGGGCCACAAGCGCCAGCACCTCTTCGGGGACGCGGCGGGCCTTGAGCGCCACTTCCACCACGAGCACCTCGTGCACGCTTTCCCCGTCGGGTATGCCGGTCGTGGAGGTCTTTATCGAGTTCGCGATCACGAAGCGCTCGACGTCGTCGATGAAGGACTGGCGCAGCGCGGCGCTCACCTTCAGGCGGCCGTAGAAGGCCTCCTTGGGTATGCGGCAGCCCACCTCGGTCGTGCTCGGAAGCCCTAGCATCTGGGCCTCACCACCAAGAAGCACACGAGCTCGAAGTCGTCGAGCCCCTCGATGTCGTTCTCCAAGAAGCCCGTCGTGCCGTCGTTGAAGAAGCTGTCGACGTCGGACTCCTCCTTAGAGTCCACGATCGACGCCACCGCGTCGCGCAGAAGCCCGGCCTCGCGGCGCATGTCGCGGCCATTCTTGGTCTCTCGGTTGTAGGCGCGGCAGAGCGCCATGTCAGGTTCGGACTTGCCGCGGCACAGCATGCGCATGTCGTCGAGCACCGCCTTGGGCTCCAGGTGCCCGTGGACCACGGAGCCGTCGGACCCCATGCGAACCACGTAGAACGGGTGCAGGTGGTTCGCGCCGTCGCGGTCGATCTTGCCGTTGACGTTGCGCAGCACGAAGACGACGCCGGGCTCGTCGCCCTCCACCACGGCGTTGATGCCGCTCGGAAGCCGGTCGATGTCGGGGTTGTCGCGGTAGTAGCCCACCAAGTCCATGCGGAACTCGTTGAGGCCCAGGTCGGTGATGGACACGCCGCCCGAGACGTCCTCAAGGTCAACGACCTCGTCGCGCATCTGCTCGAGCTGCTGGCGACGGTACTCCAGGTCTCCCGTCTCGTCGGCGTTGATGTAGTCGTCGTCGCCGGTGGACGTCATCACGGTGATGCGCATGCGCTCCTCGACGCGAGCCTTGAGCTTGATGTACTCGTCAAGCTCCACGTCGGGCCAGTAGTTCACCAGCTGGATGCGGGCGTTCTTCGAGCCGATGCGGTCCACGCGGCCGAAGCGCTGCACGATGCGCACGGGGTTCCAGTGGATGTCGTAGTTCACCAGGTAGTCGCAGTCCTGGAGGTTCTGGCCCTCCGAGATGCAGTCGGTGGCGATAACGATGTCCACGTCGCAGCCGGAAAGCTGAGGCGCCACCACGTCGCGCTCCTTCGACGCGGGCGAGAAGCAGGCGAGCACCTCCTGCATATGCGGGGGCACGGCCTTTATCGTGCAGGCGCAGCCGTCGCCCGTGACCTTGGCGCACTCGAGCCCGAGCTCGCGCTTCGCGAAGGCAGACACGTTCTCGTAGAGGTAGTCCGCCGTGTCGGAGAACGCGGTGAACACGAGCACCTTGCGGTTGCCCGGGTTGATGGGGCCTTGCGACTTCTCGCGGATCTGCTCGCACAGCTCTATGAGCTTGGCGTCGTGGGCGGGGTCGATGTCGCGCACCATCGAGATCAGGACCTCGATGACGGCGACGTCCGCCTCGATGTCGCGCTCCCAGCTCATCCAGTCCATGTCCTCGACGAGGATCTTCGTGGCGCCGCCCACCTCGAAGCCGCTCTCGTCGTCGGGGTCGAAGTCGAACCCGCCCGGCAGGTCGCCGTCGGCCACGCTGGCGCCCGAGGCGAGGCCCCTGCGGTAGTCGTCTATGGTCTCGAGGGCGGCGTTCATCGCCGCCAGCACGCGCTCGAGCGTCAGGCGGAACGAGCACACCGAGCTCTCCAGGCGCTTGAGCAGGTTCGTCGTCATGAGGCGGCGCACGCCCGTCTCGCGGCCGCCCAGCGTGAGGTTTCCGCCGCCGCCCATCCTCGCGTACTTCTCCATCTTGCTGGGATGCACGTACGAGCTCGGCATGTACACGGCGAGCGCGAGGGAGTCAAGCTCCTCGTATATCTCGCGGTAGTTGATCGCGTTCGCCAGCGTCGAGAGCTTGGGGCGCTTCGATATCGGCGGCAGGCGCTTCGGGAAGGGCCCGATGGCGCTCATGTCGTAGTAGCGCTGGATGTGCTTGCGGCTGCGCGCCACGGTCACCTGGTCGAGCACCTCGAAGAAGTCATAGTCGAGCATGTCGGTGAGGGCGCGCGTCGTCCTCTGCTCGGCGGGCAGCTTCGACCAGCGGGCGTAGACGGTCTGCGCGTTGCGGAAAACCGTCTCGATGTCGTTCTCCAGGCGCAGCTTCTCCGACCAGCCGGTGGGGTCGCCCCAGTACGCCAGGGCGAGCTGGTTGCGCAGGTCGCGGAAGCGGTTGTTCACGGGCGTGGCGGAGAGCATGAGCACCTTGGTCTTCACGCCCTGCTTGATGACCTTCTCCATGAGCAGCTGGTAGCGGTTCATCCTGTCTTCCGACGCCGAGTCGCCGCCGTTGCGGAAGTTGTGACTCTCGTCGATGACGACAAGCCCGTACGCGCCCCAGTTCAGGCGGTCGAGAGGCAGGCCCGTCTCCGACGTGCCGC
Source organism: uncultured Coriobacteriaceae bacterium (assembly GCA_900554945.1). Classification (GTDB taxonomy): domain Bacteria; phylum Actinomycetota; class Coriobacteriia; order Coriobacteriales; family Eggerthellaceae; genus Ellagibacter. The sequence continues at coordinate 3,762 of USJN01000091.1, forward strand.
GCGTGCGCGAGAGGTCGGTGTGATAGAGCACGTCGTACTGCAGGCGGTCGCCTGCAATGGGGTTGTTGACGACGTTCGAGTTGTAGGTGATCCAGTTGTCGCGCAGCTTCTTGGGGCACAGCACGAGCACGTCCTTGTTGCGGCTCTCGTAGTACTTGATCACGGCGAGCGCGGTGAACGTCTTGCCCAGGCCCACGGAGTCTGCCAGGATGCAGCCGTTGTAGGTCTCGAGCTTGTTGATGATGGCGAGCGCCGCGTCCTTCTGGAAGTCGTAGAGCTTGTTCCATATGAGGCTTTCGCGGAAGCCCAGCCCCTCGTTGGGCAGCACGTCCTCGGAGACGTCGTCCAAGAACTCACTGAATATGCGGTAGAGCGCCATGTAGTAGATGAGCTCGGGCGCGTTCTCCTGGTACATGGCCGTGATGCCGTCGATGACGGCGTCGGTGACGTCGTGGAGCTCGCCCGAGTCCCAGGCGTCGTCGAACTGCTTGAGCAGGGCGCGCGACTGGGAGGCGTCCAAGCGCATGGTCACGTCGGGGACGTCCGTGGAGTTGTCGCAGCCGAGCTTGCGCGTGGTGAAGCCGTCGAAGGGCATGTAGGCAACGTTGTCTTCCGCCTTGTCCACGTCCAGAAAGCCGCTCATGCGCCCCTCGCCCTCGAAGGAACGGAAGCGCGCCTTGTGGCGGATCCAGTCGGCGCACTCGGTGGCCACGGCCTTCTGCGTGAGCTCGTTGCGCAGCTTGATCTCGAAGTCGGTGCCGCAAAGGCCCTGCTCGCGGGAAAGGCGCGGGATGTAGAACTCGCGCTTCTCGCGCGCGGGGCGTTGCTTGGTGAACGCCTGCGACGTGAAGATGAAGCGCAGCTCGTCGATGCCTTCGAGCTGCTCGGCGAGTTCCTGATAGGCGTACATGGAGAAGACCGAGGCGGCAATAGCCACGCGGTCGCCGCCGGCAATATTGGCGACGAGGTCGTCCTTGACGATGCGCGCCCTGTTGTCGAAGAAGTCTGGCTGCATGGGTTTTATGCCCCCTTCTTCGCGAGCTCTTCGATCATGCACGTGCGCACGAAGGCGGAGAAGCTCATGCCGCGGAGCGCCGCCTCCTCCTTCGCCGCGTCGCGCAAGGTGTCGGGAATGCGCAGGGTCACGGAGACCTGGTCGCCGCCAACGAGGAAGCTGCGAATTTCAGTCTCGTCTGGGTTGTCCTTGATGAGCTCCTTGTAACTGTTAGGCACCTGCTCTCCCATCGTTCAAATCGCAATACAAATGCGTTTCGAGTTATTATAGCGTTACGACGTGATGCGACGAGAAGCGAGGCGCTGCGGCGTGACGTAATGCGGCGCAGGCGCGATATCAACTCGAAGGATTCGCTTGTCGCAACGCCGAAGAAAACGCCAAACGCATCTCTGGGAGGCGAGCATGGGCTGGATCAAGCTAACAGCAGAAGAGGACATTGAACTCCTCATGGAGCACGTTGATGGATTCCACGATTGATACGTCGCAGGGTTTTCCTACGATCCACTCGCCCAAAGCGAGGACGACGACCTCAACCTCGCGCGTTTCAAGGTGGATACTGACACCCTCACCATCACTTTCAGGTGGGACGCTAAAACCAAGGAGGCACATGGCCGGAAGTGCAGGTCGAGTTCAGGCACCTCCACGTGTTCACCTTCTCCAATTACAACGACCCCGACCCCTTGTGAGGCTGCGTCGTCGAGAAGACGACCGGAGGCTGCTGGTTTTTCGCCGACGACAACGGCAACGCCCTCAGCGAGGAGGAGCGCCTGCATCCGGAGCGAATCGTCTCAAACCTCCTCGTCACCTGCGAAGAGATAAGGTGGAGGACTGAATAAGCGATCCCGCCCGATTGTTATTAATCCCCATCGCCTTCCAACAGCGCTTTCAAGCCGTCAATGGGCGGTAGGGCATCGAGCAGCTCGCTCGACATGTCTGCCGAGGTCTTGTACGTGGCAACGCCCATGGGCTTGTTATAGTCCTGAATGATGTAATCGACGAACGCCCTGTTCATATCCTTGCAGAGCACCAAGCCGATGGACGGATTCTCGTGTTCGCGGCGCTCGAAGTCATCCAGCACGCGCAAGTATCCGGACAGCTGACCTAGGTAGGCAGTCTTGAACGGCCCTCGCTTGAGCTCGACGGCCACCAAGCAGTTGAGATCGCGATTGAAGAACAGCAGGTCAACATATTGGTCCACGCCAAAGGCGTCGAGGTGGTACTGATTGCCCACGAACGAGAAGCCCCTACCGAACGTCATGATGAACTGCTTGATGTTCTGGACAATGCCCTGCTCCAACACGCGTTCATCAACGTCCTCAGCATCACGAACACCGAGTTCCTCCACGTTGATGAAGTCGAGCAGGTATTCGTCCTTGAAGGTGTTGATGGCGCGCAGGGCCTGCTGGCTCTTGGGCAGCGTAGCGAGGTAATTGTTTGGAGCCTTGCCCTGGTGATGAAAATCGTCAGCTTTGATTGAGCGCTTGAGAGCTTCGACGCTCAGATGCTCATCGGCGCACTTATGGATATAGAAGAGGCGCTCATCGAGGGTCTTTGCCAGCGAGAGAATCCAACGATGATGGGTGAATCCGATAGATAGGAACTCATTCAACGGAGAAGATCCGGAT
>USJN01000092.1 GCA_900554945.1 uncultured Coriobacteriaceae bacterium
ACAATCTGGCGCCCTACCCAACTAGGCCACACCCACCGTGGCGCAAGTTGATATATTAGGGCAAAACAACCTGCAGTGCAAGATAAATTTCTAAATATTTTGCCTTTCACAAAATAACAGTTGCCACCTGGAGTTTTACCACGACAGAAGCTCGTAGCCGTCGTCGGTCACCACAAGCTGCACTTCCCACTGCGCCGAAGGCTTGCCGTCCGCTGTGCGGATCGTCCAGCCGTTGGGGTCGGACATGTCGATGTCGTGCTCCCCCGCGTTAATCATCGGCTCGATGGTGAAGCACATGCCCGGCACGAGCACCGGGCCCGTTCCCGCTTCGGCAACGTGGCTCACGAACGGGTCCTCGTGGAACTCGAGGCCGATGCCATGGCCGCCGAACTCCTCGACGACCGAGAAGCCGTTCGCATGCGCGTGCGCGGAGACCGCCGCTCCCACATCGCCCAGATGGCCCCACGGCTTCACCGCAGCCAATCCCGCCTCGAGCGCCTCCTTCGTGACGCGCACGAGCTTTTGCTTCTCCTCGTCGACCTCGCCGATCATGAACATGCGCGAAGAGTCGGAGAAGTAGCCGTCGAGAATCGTGGAGCAGTCCACGTTCACGATGTCGCCCTCTTTGAGCACGTCGTCCTCAGAGGGGATGCCGTGGCAGACGACTTCGTTGATGGACGTGCACACGCTGTTGGGGTACCCCTCGAAGTTGAGGTCGGCCGGCGTGCCGCCGTGCTCGATGGTGTAGTCGTAGATCCACTTGTCGATCTCGGCGGTGTTCACGCCCGCCTTGATGCGCTCGGCCACGTAATCGAGCACGCCGATGTTGATGGCGGCCGACTTCTTGATGCCCTCGATGTCGGTGGCGGTCTTCAGAAGCGAACGATGGGGCACCTCTTCGCCCTGCTCATAAAGCTCCTGCAAACGCTCGTCCAAGTTGAGGTGGCACTTCTTGTATTTCTTCCCGCTGCCGCACCAGCACTCGTCGTTGCGGCCGGGGGACTTCATTCCGTCGAACATGCTTTGCCTTTCTACAGGGCGCCTCACTCAGGCGCCGTTTTGTGTCGCCCTCCATTGTAGCCTTTGGGGAATACGGGCGGGGAACTTGTTTCATTCGAAGGTAAAAGAGCTGAATTCGCCAACAACCGAGCGAAGGGAAGGGCCGAGCGTCGGGCTCGTGTCGCTTGTTTGTCGACGAGTAAAGGGTGCGAGGGGGCTGGCGGTTGAAGGGGATATACTTGGCTTCATGAAGAAGCGGGGGTTCTTGGGGCATTGGGATGCTTGGCCACTTGGGAGTTCCAGGGACCCTCGGCGAGCCTAGGGACCCTCAGATTCCCAGGGCCTTTGAGCCTCAGCGGCGGGTCTCTTGGGTCTCCCAAGCTCTTCGGGGCCCCCGAGGCTCGCCGCCCTGCGTGTCCGTGCGTTAGGAGAATTGCATGAAAATCGCTGTGAGCGCGTGCCTTTTGGGCGAGGCGTGCCGTTACGACGGGCGTTCGAAGCCCTGCGCACGCGTGCAGGAGCTCGCCGCAGACGGACACGAGCTTGTGCCCGTCTGCCCTGAGGTAGCAGGCGGCCTTCCCACGCCGCGCACGCCCTGCGAAATCGTACAGACTCCATGGATGGAGAGCGGGAAAGCGCGCATGACGGACGAGCACGCTTGGACAATCCTCGACGCGAGCGGAGCCGATCGCACGGCCGCTTACGCCCGCGGCGCGCAGGCCGAGCTTGCACGAGCGAAGGAAGCGGGCTGTGAGCTGGCCATCCTCAAGGCGAAGAGCCCCTCATGCGGATCGGGGGAAGTCTACGACGGCACGTTTTCGGGCACGCTCGTGCCTGGATGGGGCATCGCCGCAGCCGCATTCCGCGACGCGGGCATCACCGTAATCGACGAGACCGCCGACTTCAGCCGCCTATCCCGAATGTAAAGAGACCGACGCGCCCCCCTTGTCCACTTCTACTCCACCGGGCTCAGCAGGTCGACCAAATCGTCGCGGGAAAGCGAGGCGAGCGACACGCCGGACGCGCCGACGACCTGGTCGGCCAGGTCGCTTTTCGCCTCCTGAAGTGCGAGGATGCGCTCCTCAATCGTTCCCTTCGCGATCACGCGCTCGACGCTCACCACGTGCGTCTGCCCGATGCGGTGCGCACGGTCGGTCGCCTGATCCTGCGCCGCCGCGTTCCACCAGGGATCGGCATGGATGACGACCGACGCGCCCGTGAGGTTGAGTCCCGTGCCGCCCGCCTTGAGCGAAATCAGAAACACCGGCGTATCGTCGGCGTTGAAACGGTTCACCAGCTCGAGCCGCTCCTCCTTAGGCGTTGCGCCCGTGATCGTGAAATAGCGCACACCGGCCGCGTCGAGTTTGTCGGCAATAAGCGACAAGAAGCTTGTGAACTGGGAGAACACGAGCGCCTTCTCGCCGCCGCCCATCGCAGAGTCCACCAGATCGCAGATGGCGTCGAGCTTCGCTGCAGGTCCCTTATAGTTTTCGTAGAGCAGGCGTGGGTCGCAGCACAGCTGGCGCAGACGCGTGAGCTCGGCCAAGATCTGCACCTTGCTCTTGTTGAACTCCGCATCCGACATGCCGCTCTTGCGCCCACCGTCCTTGGCAGCCTTGTCGCTCTTCTGACGCGTGAGTTCCTCGCGAAGGCGCTGCTCATGCGCGGAATACAGCTTCAGCTGCTCGCCGGTCATGGGCGCGTACACCACGCTTTCGAGTTTCTCGGGCAAGTCAGAGAGCACCTGCGTCTTCAAGCGGCGCAGCATGAACGGGCCCACGAGCGCCTGCAACCTGCGCGCGATGTCCTCGTCGCCGCCGACGATTGGCAGCTCGAAGCGCTCGCGGATGCTCCAAAGCTCGGAGAGGCGGTTCTCCATCGGGGTACCCGTGAGCGCGAAACGGTGTTCCGCCTCGACGCGCTTCACCGCGCGCGTGACGAGCGCCGCCGGGTTCTTCACGTATTGCGCCTCATCGAGCGCGCACAGGAAGAAACGCTCCCCCACCCAGTCGTGGATGTCGATGCGGAGCAGGTCGTAGGAGGTCACGAGCACGTCGCACGGGTCGATGGCGGCAGAGCCGTCGGGCGCGGGAAGCGAAAGCGCCCTGATGCGGCGGCGCTCGGCTTTCGGGCCCGCGACGGCGCGAACCGCAAGCTCGGGCGCGAAGCGGGCGAATTCCTGCAGCCAGTTGTACACGAGCGACGCCGGGCACACGATGAGGCTCGGTCCCACACGGCGCGCCTCGTCGCGGCGGGCAAGCAGAAGCGAAATCAGCTGCAGCGACTTACCCAGGCCCATCTCGTCGGCGAGGATACCGCCGAACCCCGCATCGCAGCGCGCGGAAAGCCAGCGGAAGCCTTCCTCCTGATAGGGGCGCAGCACGCTCGAGAGCTGGGCGGGCGGCGTGTAGCTCTGCTCGTCAACCGAGCGGAAGTTGTCCACGTAGCTCTTAAAGGAGCGATCACGGTCGAGGTCTTTCTCCTCGTCGAGGTAAAACGCGCGGTAACTCGGCAGCTCGACCTTGCCGCTCGCGAGTTCCTTCAGAGAGATTCCCAGGTCAGACGCGATGCGATCGAGCTCTGCCAAGTCCATATCCTCGAGTGAGAGATACGCGCCGCCCTTGAGCCTGTGATAGTGCTTGCGCTTGCGGTAGCTCGACAGCAGCGCGGCAAGCTCGTCGGATTCCAAGTCGCCCGCGCTCACCGTAAGATCGATCAGGTTGCCCGCAAGCGACACCCCCATGGAGATGCGCGGCTTGCCGTCGCGGATGAGGCGGTCGAAGGCGGGCGTGGTGAAGACCTCACCAAGCGCGCGAAACTCGGGCAGGCCGCCGAAGAGCAGGTTGCCCACCGCATCGTCGTCGGCGTTCGGGATGATCGGGTCCCCCAGGCCGAAGTAGCGCTCGACAAGCGTCGTCGCCCGAGCCTCGAGGCGAGCGTCGCGCAGGGGTCCCGGCTCTTCGGCGCTCTCGGTCTTTCTTGTAAGGGCAATCCCGCGCGCGGCGGACGCGGCACGTGCGCGGCGGACGGGCGCGGACACGGCGGCAGCGCCCGAGGCATCGATGAGATGGGCCTCCTCGCCGGCCAAGACGTAGCGGAAGTCGCCGTAGGTCGCCACCGCCTCCACGCGAACGCCCGCGCGGACCTTGTCGAAGTAGAAGGAGATTTCGCCGGGTACGGGGCGGAAGCGCTCCACCTCAGGCGGCATGTCCATGTGCAGCGCCTTCTCCACCTGAGGTAACACGGCGGAGCAGAACAGCGGCATGTCCTCCTTCGAGATAAACAGACGCACATCGGATCCTTCGTAGACCATGCGCAAGAAGTCGGCACAGCGAGCAAGCTCCGGCGAGCAGCGGTACACGACGTCGCCCATCCACAGGTACAAGCGACGGCCCTGCGCGGCAAGCACGACGTCGGAGCCGCGCTCGATGCAGTAACCGTCCTCGGTGGATTTCTCGAGCGACACCTTGACCTCGGGGTCTGCGTGAACGATGCGCGTCTCGGTGACCGAGCGCGTGCCGATATCGGTGCCGCGAATGGTGAACGAACCCCCGTCGAGCGCGTCGAGCAGCTCGACAACCTCCACTTCCGAGAGGTTGATGTCGCGACCGACGCCAGGCGTCGAGGCGATGCCCCAGCGGGTGGTCTGCGCGCTCCGCTCGCGCAGGGAGACGGCACGGTCAAGGAACTCCGCCACGCGACGGCCGCGCTCGGTAAGGAGCGCCGGTGTGTGCGTGAAAGCGAGCTTCTTCCCGTAAGAGAAGCGCTCGCCTGCGCGCATGCGCGACACGAAGTCGGAGATGCTCTTCATGACGTAGGAAGACGTGGGGCTTGCCACCTTGAAGCTCGCCGACCACAGACGGTAGCCGTACGTGAGCGTGCACTCGAGGTCGATCGAGCCTTCCATGTCGCTGTCGTCGGCGAACTGCTCGCCGCGGCGCATGAGCTCGGTGATGCAGGCCGACGTCGCCACACGGCGCTTCGGCGTGAAGCCCATGAACTTCTCGGGCGCACGGGAGAAGGAGAGCGCGAGCGCGGCGCAGTGCTTGCACAGCCCGTCGTATTCCACCACCGCGGGGCAGGTGCACGACCAGTCCTCGACCGTTTCCTCGTCGGGCGACAGATAGACGGACACACGATAGTGGTCATCCCACCCGCTTGAGCTTGCGACCTGGGCAGACAGCACTGTCTCCCCCACCTCGTAGCGCACGCGCTTCGTCAAGATGTTGCGATCGCTCGCGGCTATCCGCTCGGCGCGGGCGAACGTACGTGAATTGCAATTGGCAGCTATTTCGCGTTCCGAAATCACATGACTCCTTTTTTCGTAAACGCTAGTGTAGCACGGCGATGCAAGCGCAAACGCACGCCCCCGCCGCTTGCAACGACGGGCGCACGAGCGGAGCTGCGAGCCCTGGCAGAGAAGGGCGGCGAGCGCGCGGGAATGGGCAGCGGCGCCCTGCGAAGACGAGCGCACTCAGGCAGCGCGCGGTCGGAAGAGAAAGTCAGGCGCGCGAAGGGGCCATGCGGCGCTACAATCAGACGGAGGGAAAGGCAGGGACAACATGGCGATCGAAGACGACATCGCGGCATACGAGCCGGCAAACGAGCAGGAAGAAGTCGACAAGCAGGTGATTCTCTCAGTGCTCGGCACGAGCGAGAACGCGTTTTCCCGCGAGGCGCTCGCGCATATGGCGTGCTCCATCTGGGTCGTGAGCCCCGATTGCGCGCAAACGCTGCTCGTGTTCCACAACATCTACGGCTCGTGGTCGTGGATTGGGGGCCACGCCGACGGCGAGCGCGACCTTGCTGCCGTCGCGCTGCGCGAGCTTCAGGAGGAAACGGGCGTGTCGCACGCGCGCATGGTGACGCTTCCCGCGGGGAACATCTACTCGCTCGAAGTGCTCACCGTCGACGGGCACGAGAAGCACGGGAAGTACGTCGGGTCGCACCTGCATTTGAACGTGACGTATCTCGCTGTGGCCTCCCCCGACGAGCCTATCCGCATAAAGCCCGATGAGAACAGTGGTGTGAAATGGGTGCCCACCGAAGACGCCATCGCGCTTTCCACCGAGCCCTGGATCCGCGAGCGCATCTACCGCAAGCTCATCGATAAGTTGGACGACCCTGTTGTGAGAGCGGCAATCGAGGAGATTGGAAGCCAGAAAACTATTCGCTAGAACGAAGGGTTTTTCTTTCTGTGTTCGCTTGATAACCGTTCGTTTTCCCGAATAGTTTTGTTACAAGATCTTAAAACCGAACTGCCAAACGAGTCATCGGCCGCGCGCGCTGACCGAATGCCGCCTAGCGCACATCTGCTGAACGCTCGGCGGAACTGAATTCCCCTTAGAACGCCTCAAAGCGAACGCGACGCTGTTCTACCAGGTCATCGGCGGGGACGCTTG
>USJN01000093.1 GCA_900554945.1 uncultured Coriobacteriaceae bacterium
GTCTACTTCACCACCGACGAGGAGCTGCGCAAGGACGTAAAGCCGAAGCTGTACCATCTGCTGCTCCTTGCGAAGACCAACGAGGGCTATCACAACCTGTTGCACCTGGTCAGCGAATCGCATGTCGACAACTTCTACTACAAGCCGCGCACGACGTTCTCCATGCTGCAGAAGTACGGCCACGGCATCATCGGCTCGTCTGCGTGCATCGCGGGCATTATCCCGAAACTTCTGGACAACCGCCAGTTCGACGACGCGGTCGAGTGGGCGCGCCGTTTCGCGAGCTGCTTCGACGAGGGCGACTTCTACATCGAGCTGCAAAACCAGGGCCTGCGCACCGACGCCGGCATGACGCAGACCGAGCTCAACCGCCAGCTCACCAAGGTCGCCCAGCTTGCGGGCCTAAAGACCATCGCCACGAACGACTTCCACTACCTGAAGAAGGAAGACGCCAAGGCGCAGGACATCATGCTGTGCATCGGCACGGGTTCGGCGGTGAACGACGCGAACCGCATGCGCTTCGAGAACGACGAGTTCTACATGAAGACGGAAGAGGAGATGCGCGAGGCGCTCTCCGAGTTCCCCGAAGCATGCGACAATACGGTCGAGGTGGCCGAAAAGGTCGATGTCGTGCTCGAGCGCGATTCCATTCTGCCGCGTTTCCCCTTGCCAGAGGGCGAAACCGAGGAAAGCTGGTTCCGCAAGCAGTGCGAGTGGGGCTTGAAGAAGCGCTACGGCGACCCGGTGCCCAAAGAGGCATGGGATCGCTATGAATACGAGGCTGGCATCATCTTGCAGCAAGGCTTCCCGGCCTACTTCCTCATCGTGCAGGAATACATCGCCTGGGCCCGCAGCCAGGGAATCGGCGTCGGCCCAGGTCGTGGCTCGGCCGCAGGCGCCATCTGCACTTACGCCATGGGCATTACCGACCTCGACCCGCTTCCCAACGGGCTTCTGTTCGAACGCTTCCTGTCGCCCGAGCGCGTGGAGATGCCCGATATCGACGTTGACTTCGAGGATGAGCGCCGCCAGGAAGTCATCGAGCATATTAAAGAAGTCTACGGCGAGGACCATGTGTCGGGCGTTATCACGTTCGGCAAGCTGCAGGCGAAGAACGCCGTGCGTGATGCTGCGCGCGTGCTCGATTACCCCTACAGCGTGGGCGACCGCATCTGCAAGATGATCGGCGACGAGCTCGGCATCACCATCGACAAGGCGCTCGAGACAAACCCCGACCTGAAGAAGGCCTACGACGGCGAAGAGGACGTGCGGCAGGTCGTCGACGCTGCGAAGTCGATCGAAGGCCACGTGCGCGGCGAGGGCGTGCACGCCTGCGCGACTATTATCTGCCGCGACCCCATGGCCGATCATGTGCCCATGAAGCGCGACACCAAAGGCGGCGGCATCATCACGCAATACGACGGTCACTACACGCCTGACCTGGGCTTGCTCAAGATGGACTTCCTTGGCTTGCGCACCTTGGGCGTGCTATCGCGCGCATGCCGCAACGTCGAGCAGACCACCGGCATCAAGATGGTGCCCGAGGAGATTCCCACCGACGACGAGGGCGCGTTCGCCCTCATGCGCTCGGGCAACATGGACGGCCTGTTCCAGGTGGAAGGCTCGCTGTACGTGAGCCTGTTCGCACGGCTCCCACCGCGCCGCTTCTCCGACATCGTCGCATCGATCGCCCTCAACCGTCCGGGCCCGCTCGAGTCCGGCATGGTCGACGACTACGTGAAGGTGGCGAGCGGCAAGACGCCCGTCCACTACTACGACGATCGCCTGCGCCCTGTGCTCGAGGAAACCTACGGTACCATGGTCTACCAGGAACAGATTATGCAGGTGTCCATGGTGATGAGCGGCTTTTCCGCCGGCAAGGCAGACAAGCTGCGCAAGGCAATGGGCAAGAAGAAAATCGACATCATGCGCCTGCTCCAGGAAGACTGGAACAACGGTGCGGTCGAGAACGGCTACTCGCTCGATATTGCGAAGAAGATTTGGGACGACGCGGAGAAGTTCGCTAAGTACGCGTTCAACAAGTCGCATTCGGCTGCATACTCCATCCTGGTCATGCGCACGGCGTACCTGAAGGCGCATTACCCCAACGAGTACATGGCCGCAGTGCTGTCGAGCTACATGGGCAACACCGACCGCCTCATCCGCTACATCGCGAGCTGCAACCACAACGGCACGCCCGTGCTGCCGCCGGACATCAACTCGTCGAACGCCGAGTTCACCCCGGTCAAGGACGGCATCCGCTTCGGACTCGTCGGCGTGCGCGGCGTTGGGCGCAACGTGGCCGACGCCATCATCGCCGAGCGCGAGGAGAATGGCCCGTTCACCAGCTTGCACGACTTCGTGAACCGCGTCGATGCGAAATGCTTCAACCGCAAGACGCTCGAAGCGCTCATCAAGGGCGGCGCCTTCGATTCGACGGGGTACACGCGCAAGCAGCTCATGTACTTCTTGGAGGATACGCCGCTGCTCGAGAACGCTTCGAAGCGCCAGAAGGATCGCGACGCCGGTCAGGTGAGCATGTTCGATCTGTTCGCCTCCGATGAGGACTCCGGTTTTCAGGAAGACGTGCCCGCGCCCGACGGCATCGAGTGGGACAAGCGCACCAAGCTTGCCTACGAGAAGGAAATCATGAAGATCTACGTGTCCGAGCACCCGCTTGCGCCGTACGAGAGCGCGATTTCCCGCATGACGAAGTTCCAGCTGGGTGATTTGGCCGAGCGCACGAAGGAAATCAAGTCGGCGACGTTCGTCGGCATGGTGTCCAACGTGGTGACCAAGCTCACCAAGCGCGGCACGAAGATGGCCACGTTCACGATCGAGGACACGACGGGCCATATGGAGTGCATCTGCTTCAAGTACGACGAGAATGCGGAGGCCATTCACGAGGATGCCATCGTGAAGATCAAGGGCAAGTTCGAGCACAGTGACCGCGGCAACCAGATCATGGCGTTCGAGATTGAGGAAATCGAATTGAACGAAGCGGATGCTCGCCCCTCGCATCTGCAGCTCAACGTGCCATCGTATGAGTTTGACCAGCAGAAACTGCTGCGACTGAACCGCATCTTGCAGTCGTATCCCGGCCGCGATGGGGTCGTGCTTCTCGTCACGCAGTCCGACGGCCGCCGCTTTCGCGCGGAGCTGCCGGTCACGGTCGACTCGGGCTCGCCGGTCATGCGAAGCGAGCTGCAGGATTTGTTCGGACGTGGCGCGCTGATCGCTTAGGGAGTTTGTTGTCGCTGGCCCGGGGATTGACCTCGGGCCAGCGTTTTCTTCTGCTTGATAGCTCATTGCGGGCCGTTGCGTTGCAGGTCGCCCATGACTTGCCTCGGGTAGCCTCCCTTGGTTCTTCGCAGGTCGCCGAATCTCGCTCCCTGGCTTGTTGCGGGTCACTGCAGCTCGATATGAGGTTCGCCGCCTTATTGCTTGCCGTGTTCGCTTGCAAATAAGGTATCATGCTCGTTATGGATAATGTCAAACACAATATGACGCTTTCGCTCGCCGTCGCCTACAACGGCAAGCCTTTCAGCGGCTTTGCTCGCCAGCCCGGCCAACTTACGGTGCAGGGCGAGATAGAACATGCGCTTGAGCTGCTGTTTCGCCGCGAGGTGGAAACCACGTGCGCTGGCCGTACCGATGCGGGCGTCCATGCGCGCGCTCAAGTCGTGAGCTTTGATATCTCGCCTGATGAATTGCGTGATCGTACGCTTGAAAGCCTTGCTCGGTCGATGAATGCGCTCACGCACGAGGCCATCGTCGTGCGCTCGGTCGATGAGCGCGAGCCCGGCTTCTCCGCCCGTTTCGACGCGACGGAGCGCGAGTACCGCTACTTCATCTGCACCGAGCCCGCGCCGCCCATTTTCCTGCGCGATTTCTCGTGGCACATCCCGAAGCCGCTCGATGTCGAGGCGATGCGCAAGGCGTCCCGCGCACTCATCGGCGAGCACGATTTCAAGAGCTTCTGCATGGCGGCAAGCGCGGTGGGGAAGCCGACCTGCCGAAACGTGCACGAGATTTCCTTCTCGCAAGAAGAGGTGATGGGGGAGCGGGCCGTTGTCATCACGGTGAAGGGCAACGCGTTCCTCCATTCTATGGTGCGCACCATCGTGGGTACGCTTGTCATGGTCGGCCGCGGCCAGCGGAAACCCGAATGGGTCGCCGACGTGCTTCAGGCGTGCGACCGATGCGCTGCTGGGGAGAACGCACCTGCAGCCGGCCTCGTTTTCTGGAACGTGAGCTACGACGGTGTAAGGGACCACGTCTGATCATGGTGGAGCGCAAAACACCTTTTCACAGCAAGCGCGAGTACTTCACGTTCGGCGATGGGTTTCCCGGTTTTGGGGAAACTGACGAGCTCAAAGCCGCACGTTGGAACGCGAATCTCTTTGAGAAGGCACCTGTTTCAGAACCTGAGAATGATCCCGTTGCCTATACGGGTGATGAGGATTTCCCGACGCGGGGCCGCTACAGCGGAGTTGGCGTAATCGTCGACGAAGGCGCCGACTTCGATCCCGAGCCGGCCTTGTGCGATGGCGCCAAAGCTGCTGCAGTTTGCGAGAGCCCCGCGCAGGTCGCGCCCGCAAAAGGCGCCGAACCCGCTGCTTGCGCAAGCAGCCCCGAACCCACTGCTCCCGCAAGCAATCCCGAACCCGCCGCTTTCACAAACAAGCCCAAACCAGCCGCATCTGTCGAGGCCAAGCTCGACCTCTCGCTGTTCCACGAGCTGTACCGAAGCCGAGACGGGCGCCTCGTGTTCTTCGAGCACCGAGCGACCGGTCATCTCGCCGCCGTCGACGCATCGAAGCTCGTGTAAGCTGAGCATCCTCGGTTTCGGGTGTCGTGGCAAAGCATTCCTGCTGCCCCCGTTTAATCGCCCGAACTCAAGCGGAGCAACAATAAGCTTGCTAACAAATAGTGCCCCCTGCATCGATCGGTCGAGCAAGGGGCGCTGCTGTTCTCGCAGTTAGTGAATCCGCTAGCGTGCTTCGGGCTTTTCCGGCACGGTTCGGTCGACAAAGTAGATCTTGTACCACATGAGGAACATGAACACGATCCAGATCTTGCGCGAGCGATCGGCGCCCGCCTTGTGCTCGTCGAGTAGGCGAACCAGCTCATCGGTGTTGAAGAACTCGCGTGCGATGTCGCCCGTGAACCACTCCTTTACCATGGTGTAGTAGCGCTCCTCGCGCAGCCAATTCACGACCGGCACGGGGAAACCAAGCTTCTCCTTCTGCGCCCAATCCTTCGGGATGGCGAACTCCGCGGCGTCGCGCAGCGTGAGCTTCGTCTGCTGCTCGTTGGCCTTGAGCGACGTGGGGATGGTGGCCGACAGGTCGAACACGCGGCGATCGAGGAAGGGAACGCGCGATTCGAGCGAATGCGCCATCGACATTTTGTCGGTCTTGAGCAAGATGTCGCCCACCAGCCAGAAGTACAAATCGACGTACTGCATGCGCGTCGTCTCGTCAAGGTCGGCAACCTCGGCATACACGGGCGCCGTGAGCGATTGCGGGGTGGGGGCGTTGCAGCCGCCCTTGAGCAGGCTTGCGCGCTCCTCGGGTGTGAAGGCGACGCCGTTCGCGTTGGTGTAGTACCAGTCCTCGGGCGTCTCGCTTGCACGCTCAAGGTAGTTCGCGCCGCGCAGATGAAGCGCGCGCATGGCATGGGATGCGCCCTTGAGCAGGCCTTTCGGCGCCCAGCTTACCTTTGCGTTGGAAAACGGCGTCTGGTAGATTCGATAGCCTCCGAAGAACTCGTCGGCGCCCTCGCCAGAAAGCACAGCCTTCACCTGGGTGGCGGCAATCTGGTCGACGAAGTACAACGCCACGGCGGAAGGATCGGCGGAGGGCTCGTCCATGTGCCACTGTACGCGCGGAAGGCTCGCCCAGTATTCCTCCTCGCTGATGTACTTGTCGGTGTTGGCGATATGCAGGTCGTCCGCCAGCTCGCGCGCCCAAGAAATCTCGTCGCGCATGGTCTTGCCGCCGGCACCTTCGGCATTGTTCGCCGCCGCCTGCTTGTAGCACTCGAAGCCCACGGTGAACGTCTTGATGTCGGGGTTCTCCTTGGCTAGGCACGCCGCCATGTAGCTCGAGTCGATGCCCGATGACAGGAAGCTTCCGACCTCGACGTCGGCCACGTTGTGGTAGCGCACGCTGTCGCGCATGACCTCGTCGATTGCGCGCGCGGTGTCCTCGCGGTTGCGGTTCTCGTCGAAGTGGTACTCGGGGTGCCAGTAGCGGCGCTCGGTGATGGAGCCGTCGGCGTGCACGGTCATGCAGTGCGCGGGCGCGAGCTTGAAGATGCCCTT
>USJN01000094.1 GCA_900554945.1 uncultured Coriobacteriaceae bacterium
GGCGGCGGTACGTTCCTCATCACCTACCTGGTGCTGGTATTCACGTTCGGCGTGTCGCTCCTGCTGCTTGAGACGGCGATCGGTCGCAAGACGGGCCTCTCGGCTATCGGCGCATTCCGCCATTTCGGGAAGAAATTCATGTTCATCGGCGTGCTGGCGTCGGTCGTGCCCTTCATTATCGTGCCGTATTACTGCATCATCGGCGGCTGGGTGACGAAGTATGCCTTCGCCTATATTGCAGCTGGACCTGCGGCTATGGCGGATGGCGGCACGTTCTTCTCGAGCTTTATCACCGACGGCGTCGACAGCTCGGTCTTCATGCTGCTCTTCATGGCTGCGGCGTTCATCATCGTGGCGCGCGGCGTGAAGGGCGGCATCGAGAAGGCGAACCTCATCTTGATGCCCGCGCTTATCGTGATGGCCATCGCGATCGCCATCTTCACGCTGACGTTGCCCGGGGCCCTCGACGGCGCGGCGTACTACCTGATGCCGGATGTTTCGAAATTCTCGCCTGAACTGGTCATCGGCGCGCTCGGGCAGATGTTCTACAGCTTGTCGCTCGCTATGGGCATCATGATTACCTACGGCAGCTACCTCGAGAAGAAGGCGTCCCTGACGCAGTCCGTCACGCGCATCGGCTTCTTCGACCTGGGCGTGTCGTTCCTCGCGGGCCTCATGATCGTGCCTGCCGCGTTTGTCGCGATGGGCTCGGGCGACGCTGTCGCTCAGAACTCCGGTCCCTCGCTCATGTTCATCATCTTGCCCGAGGTGTTCGCGGACATGGGTCAAGTGGCGACCATCGTGGGATTCGTCTTCTTCCTCTTGGTGTTCTTCGCGGCGCTCACCAGTGCGATCTCGCTTACCGAGACCTGCGTCTCCATCATTCAGGACGGCGCGGGATACTCGCGTCGCAAGTCTCTGGTGATCACCATCGTGTTCATCGTGGTGGCAGGGCTTTTCATCAACTCGGGCTACAACGTGCTCTCGTTCATCCAGCCCCTAGGCGAAGGCTCCTCGCTGCTCGACTTCGCCGACTTCATCTCCAACTCGGTTATCATGCCGATTGTTGCGCTTTTGACCTGCGTGTTCGTTGGTTGGATCATCAAGCCGAAGACGATTATCGACGAGGTGCGCATCTCTGCGCCCTTCAAGGCGGCCAAAGCCTGGTCGATCATGGTGAAGTACGTGGCACCTGTGCTCGTAGTGGTCATCCTCGTGACTGCGCTCGCCCAGTCGCTCGGCATCATGAAGTTCTAACGGTGCTTCGCAGAGGCGCTGGGCGCGTGCCGCGATGGCGGGGCGCGCGGCGAAAATGGTGCACCTTTTTGCGATGCCGCCGTCCGATCGTCGTTGTCCCACTGCGTTTCCCCGCATCGTCTACGCAGTTCGCTCGCGCCCTGTCGACCTTACCGTCGGCAGGGCGCTTCTTTAGGCCACGACGCCGCTCGCAAGGACGATGGTCGTCGTCGCGAGCACGATGGGGATGATGTAAGCATCGAAGGCAATCGACTTCGCAAGCCTTTTCGCGACGAACGCCGCCACCTTCAACATGACTTCTTCCATGCTTTTGAGTCACTGTCCTTCCAAAAGCAAGCAGGGGCGAACCGGTGAGAGGTTCGCCCCTGTCGTGGGGTGGTGCCTTATGCTTTGCGGGCGGGACACAACGTCCGCTTGACCTGCGCTTACAGGTGCGCCTGGATAAGGCGCGGGCGGAAGCCTTTTGCCTCGAGCGCCTCGACGATTTGCTGCTTGTGCGCGGTGCCGAACGCCTCGATGGTCACGCGCAGCTCCACGGCGGCGTTGCGGTTGGTCGTGACGAACTGGTTGTGATCGAGCCGAACGACGTTGCCCTTGCTCTCGGCGATGACCTGGGCAACGTTGACGAGCTCGCCGGGGCGGTCGGGCAGGAGCACGCTGACCGTGAAGATGCGGTCGCGCTGGATCAGGCCATGCTGCACGACTGACGACATGGTGATGACGTCCATGTTGCCGCCCGAGAGGATCGACACGACCTTTTTCCCCGTGAAATCGAGATGGCGCAGCGCGGCGACGGTGAGAAGCCCCGAGTTCTCCACGATCATCTTGTGGTTCTCCACCATGTCGAGGAACGCCACGATGAGCTCCTCGTCTTCGACCGTGATGATCCCGTCGAGGTTTCGCTGAAGATAGGGGAAGATCTTGTCGCCCGGCTCTTGCACGGCGGTGCCGTCGGCGATGGTGCTCACATGCGGCAGTTTCACGACATGCCCCGCCTCGAGCGAGGCCTTCATGCATGCGGCCCCCGCAGGTTCCACGCCGATCACCTTGATGTGCGGATTCAGAAGCTTGGCCAGGGTCGACACTCCCGTGGCGAGCCCGCCGCCGCCGATGGGCACCAAGATGTAGTCGACAAGCGGCAGCTCCTGCACGATTTCCATCGCGATGGTGCCTTGGCCGGTCGCGACGCCCAGGTCGTTGAAGGGGTGCACGAAGGTGAGCTCGCGCTCCTCGGCCAGCTCGAGCGCGCGGGCGTAAGCCTCGTCGTAGACGTCGCCTGCGAGCACGACCTCGGCGCCGAGCGCTTTGGTGCGCTCCACCTTGATGTAGGGGGTCGTTGCGGGCATGACGATGGTGGCGGGCACGCCGTAGCGCTGCGCCGCGTAGGCCACGCCCTGGGCGTGGTTGCCGGCCGATGCGGTGATGAGGCCGCGTTTGCGCTCGTCGTCTGAGAGTGTGCTGATCTTGTAGTATGCGCCGCGCACCTTGTAGGCGCCGGTGCGCTGCATGTTCTCTGGCTTGAAGAAGACGCGGTTGCCCGCTATCTCGCTGAAGTGCGGGCTCTCGATGAGCTTGGTCTCCTGGGTGACCTCGCGAACTTTGTGGGCCGCCTGCTCGAAGGCGGGCAGGGTGAGCATTTCCTGAACTTCGTCCGACATCGTTTTTCCTTGCATTTCTCAATGGTTCATAAGCGTCCATCACTATAATCGTCACATGCGAGAAATCTGCGCAACTTTTTCCGAATATGGTGAACTTCAAGAAAGAAGGCACAATATGAAAACCATCTCCACCACAAGCGCGCCGGCGGCAATCGGTCCCTATGCCCAGGGCAACATCGCGGGCGGTCTTCTGTTCGCGAGCGGCCAGATTCCGCTCGACCCCGAGACGGGCGAGATCGTGGGCTCGACCATCGAGGAGCAGACTGCTCAGGTCATGAAGAACGTGGCTGCGATCCTCGAGGCGGCAGGTACCGATTTCGACCGCGTGGTGAAGACGACGTGCTTCTTAAACGACATGAACGACTTTGCCGCCTTCAACGCCGAGTATGCGAAGTCCTTCGGCGAGGTGCGCCCTGCGCGCTCGGCCGTGGCGGTCGAGAAGCTTCCCAAGGGCGCGCTTGTGGAAGTCGAAGTGATCGCTGAGGTGAACTAGCCTCCTTGCGGAAGCGGTTCGGCGTATAATGGTGCTGCAGGGTTCGCGTGCGAGCATTGCGCGAACGGTCGTTTGAAAGGAGCACCTCATGCTGTACAGCAAGATTATGGTTCCCTACGATGGTTCCGAGCACGCGAAACATGCCCTCGAATATGCGAAGGGCCTCGCGGCGATCTCCGATGCGAAGATCGCAATCGTGCACGTGGTACCTTCGGGCGTCATGGGCGTCGACCAGATCGGCACGGAGGGGTCCCTTGACGGTGTCCCGTTCGGCATGCTGAACTACGAGCAGTACGAGGGCGTGGTTCGGGCAGCGCTTGACCAGGCGAAAGAGAAGGTCACGGAGAATCTGGCGGGCCTTGTCGAGGACATCGCCGACATCGTGACCATCGATGTTGTCGCAGGAACCGCCCCCGCCGAGGCGCTTGCGCGCTACGCTGACAAGAACGGCTGCGACTTGATCGTCATGGGCCGACGCGGCCTGGGCGCCATTCGCGGCATGCTCGGAAGCGTGAGCTTCGGGCTTCTGCGCTCGACAGATGTTCCCGTTCTGACGGTAAAATAGGTAAATAGGATTCTAACTTTCATGACTGCACTTGATTTCTCGACTCTCGCGGGTGAGGGAGCAACGATTCGCCTCGCCACCAAAGAGGACATTCCCGCCATTTGCGACCTGCGCGTCGCCCAATCGCTCGAGTACTGGGGGGTGAACCCCGGCCAGTCGGAGCTTGCCCATTTCCGAAGCGAGACCGAGGCTCATCTCAGACGCACGCTCGGCGAACGTGTGATGTTCTTGTTCGTCGAGGAGGACGGCGAGATTGCGTCCATGTCCGGCGTCGAGGTGTTCGATCGCCTGCCGACTTTCGGCGGCGTGTCCGGCGTGCAGCGCACGGCGACGGTGGTCGCCTGCTACACGCGCCCCGAGTTCCGCGGTCACGGGCATATGGCTGCTATGTTGAGCGCGTGGCCGCTCGTTGCGATGCGCGCGGGGGTCGATGCGATCTATGTGGAAACGCGCAATGCGACGATGCGCCACGTTGCCGAGAAGACCGGCTACGAGCATGCCTCCGATCGCTTCAGGATGACGATCGAGGTGGAAACCGACTAAAGACTGTCTGCCGAGTACGGCTGACGTTTGCGAACTGAGCCTTCATGCGGCGATAGGGGTTGGGCCCCTATCGCCGCTGTGCGTTTCGGGGCTCTTGTGCGAGGGGCGGAAAATCCAGGGACGGAAAACCCCGTCCCTTCCCGCTATCCGATGAGCGCGCTGTGGAAGAACAGGGTCGAGTTGAGAAGGTCGTCGAACGCAGCGAAGACGATCTTTTTCGTCTCGCGAAGCGACATCCCTTGGGCGCGGCATTGGCTGAACATGCCGAACAACCCGTTGCACACGAGCGCCGCCGTGAGCGGCGAGGGGTATTTCGGCTCGAGCGCGTTGCGGTGATTCTGCACGTAATTCTCCACGACGCGCACCACATGGTTGAAGCATGCCGAATGCAAGTAGGGATTCTTCGTCGACGAGCAGTGGATGAAGATGCCGTCTCTCTGCTCGAAAACGCTGAAAATGCAGGTCAAAAGGTTGTGATAGCTGTTGGTCGGAATCTTTCGCGGATTGTTCTCCGCCTGGAGCTCGCGATAGCGTTCCTCGGCCTTCGCCATGTCGTCGCGGAACAGCTCGTCGGCGAGGGCGTACTTGTCGTCGTAATAGGTGTAGAAGGTGATGCGGCTTACGTCGGCGGCCCGGCACAGCTCGGTGACGGTGATCTTCTCGAAGGGCATGGTCACGAGCAGTTCGACGAGCGTGCGCTTGATGGTGCGCTTGGTTTTCACGACGCGCTTATCCATATCGACCTCACATTACGTCGTAACTGTATAAGTAACTGACATTCTGTCGGGCATTGTAGTTGTTTCAGCAATCGGTATGGCGTACCTTTAATGCGAAACAGATAAGCTACGGAAACTGTTGAGCGCTGTCGGCATCAGGCGCGCATGGGCGGCAAGGGGGAACTATGGTGCGCAGGGTCGTCGTCGACTCTTCGGCGAATTTGTTCGTCGCAGGTACACAGGATATCGTGTCGGTTCCGATGAAGGTGCGCGTGGGGGAACGGGAATTTCCCGACGACGAGAACCTCGACGTGGGTGAGCTCATCGAGGCGTTCTCGGACGAGGCAGCCGAATCGAGTACGTCGTGCCCGAACATCGCGGAATGGACATCCGCGTTCGCGGGCGCGGACGAGATCGTCGCTCTTGCCCTCACGAGTAAGATTTCGGGCGGGTTCAACTCGGCGCAGGCCGCCGCGAAGCACTACCTGTTCGACCACCCCGAGGCGAAGGTGTTCGTGCTTGATTCCTTGACGACCGGCCCCGAGCTGGAACTTCTCGCACAGCGCGCCAATGAGCTCGCGCAAAGTGACATGGACTTCGACGATTTGACGCATGAGCTGCGCCGTTACGTCTCGCGCACGCATCTCATGTTCTCGCTTGAGCGCATCGACAACTTCGTGCGCAACGGACGTGTGAGCCCGATTGTCGCGAAGGTCGCGGGCGTGCTCGGCGTGCGCATCGTCGGTCAGGCGAGCGAGGAGGGCGAGCTTGGCGTGCTCAACAAGGCGCGCGGAGAGAAGCGTGCGCTCAAGCAGCTTTTCGAGAACATGGAGACCGTGGGTTTCGTCGGCGGCCGCGTGCGCATCAGGCACACCGAGAACCCGAAGATGGCCGAGGCACTCGCGGCGAAGATTCGCGAGATCTGGCCTTCATGCGACATCCGCATCGGCGCCAACCGCGGCCTGTGCTCCTACTACTGCGAGCCCGGCGGCGTTCTCGTGGGCTTCGAAGGGTAACCCAGCCCAATACCGCGATCCCCGCAGCCCCGCTTGTCCCTCGTTGGAATATGGGACAA